>NZ_JBCEWQ010000024.1:0-77034 GCF_038448545.1 Streptomyces sp. CLV115 | reverse complement strand
GTCGGGGTCAGGGGTGGAGGGTACCCCGTGCCGCGTCCGGCCCCGGGGGCTCGTCGAACGGTCCGGGCCACAGCGGAGCGGCGGATGTGACCGGACGACGTCCGGTCTGATGCGTTACATGTCACACAGGGCATTTCTCGGTTTTCGGCCGTTTCGCGGAACCGGTCGCCGGCCGTTCGCCTCTCCCTCGGCGAGAAGCAATGCCTTGGAGGTTTTTCCGTTGATCGCTGCACACCGGCCCGTACGCCGCACCGCTCCGTCCGGCCGCCCGGCCCGGCTCACCCTGGTCGCCGGCGGCGCGGTGCTCGGTGTCGTGCTCACCGCCTGTTCCGGTGCCGCCGCCTCGGACCCGGAGTCGGACAAGGGCGGCGCGGCCGCGTCCTCGGAGGCCAGGATCTCGGTGAACCTGCGGGGCGGCCGGGCCGTCCCGGGGACGCCGGTGAAGGTGACGCTCGACACCGGGAAGCTGAAGACGGTCGCGGTGAGCGCGGACGGGGGCGAGGCGCTCACCGGCCGGATATCCGCCGACGGCAGGACCTGGACGTCGGACCGGCCGGCCGCCCCCGGCACGAAGTACGGCATCGAGGCGAAGAACACCGAGGGCGGCGGCGCCAGGGCGGGCTTCACCACCGCCGCCGCTGAGAAGGTCAACAAGCTGACACTGGCCCCCGGCAAGAACACCACGGTCGGCATCGCCCAGCCGCTGTCGGTCGTCTTCGACAACCCGGTGAAGGACAGGGCGGCGGTCGAGAAGGCGCTGAAGGTCTCCACCTCGAACAACACCGAGGGCTCCTGGGGCTGGCTGCAGGACTACTCCGGCAAGGACCGCGTCGACTGGCGGCCCAAGGAGTACTGGAAGCCGGGGACGAAGGTCACGCTCGACGCCGATCTCAACGGCATCGACTCCGGCAGGTCCGGCGGCTGGTTCGTGCGCGACTACCGGACCACCTTCACGATCGGCGCCGAGCAGGTGGTCAAGGTCGATCTCGACCGCCACCGGCTGGCGCTGAAGCGGGACGGGGAGACCGTCATGGACGTGCCCATGTCGGCCGGTACCCCGGGCGGCGAGAAGGCGTCCTGGCGCGGGACCGCCGTGCTGATGTCCAAGGAGGGCACGATCAACATGCGCTCCGAGACGGTCGGCCTCGGCGACGCCTACGACAAGATGGTCGACTCGTCGATGCGGCTGACCTGGTCGGGGATGTACGCCCACGCGGCACCGTGGAACGCGGCCTACTTCGGGGTGGCCAACCACAGTTCGGGCTGCGTCGGGATGAGCGACGCCGACGCCGGCGCGCTGTACGGGCAGGTGCGGGTCGGCGACCCGTTCGAGATCACCGGCGCGGACGCCAAGGGCACGGTGGCGGAGGGCAACGGGTACGGGGCGTGGAACGTGTCGTGGGCCGACTGGCAGACGAAGAGCGCGCTGTAGCGGGAGGGGCGGGGCGGACCGCCGCCGGGCCTCCCCCGCCCCGACCGGCGATTGTTACCCTCACGTAACTTACCGATGAGTTACCACGGGTAAGGGGTCGGGGTTACCGTCGGGTCACTTTGCCCCGCACCCGTGAGGAGTGACCCGTGGGACGTCCGTACCCGGCTCTGCGCACCACCGCGTCCATCGGAACCGCCGCCGTCCTCTTCGCCGGAGCCGCCCTCTCCGCGGCTCCGGCGGCCGCCGCCCGGACTCCCGCCACGCCGGTCGCGGCGTCCGCTCCGGGCCCGGAGTTCCACGACATCCCCGGCTCCGGCGGGATCACCCTCAAGGGCAATGTGTTCACACCGGCCGGAGCGGAGCCCGGCACCAAGCACCCGCTGATCGTGCTGCCCACCAGCTGGGGCCTGCCACAGGTCGAATACTTCGCCCAGGCCCAGCAGCTCGCCGACTCCGGCTATGTGGTGGTGAGTTACACCTCACGGGGCTTCTGGCTCTCCGGCGGGAGGATCGAGGTCGCGGGAGAGCCGGATCTCGCGGACGTCTCCTCGGTCATCGACTGGGCCCTGGCCGGCACCCCGGCCGACCCGGACCGCATCGGCATGGGCGGCGTCTCCTACGGGGCGGGCATCAGCCTCCTGGCGGCCGGGCACGACAAGCGGATCAAAGCCGTGGTCGCGCTCAGCGGCTGGGCCGATCTCATCGACTCGATCTACAGCGGCCGAACCCAGCACCTCCAGGCCGCCGCCCTCCTCGGTGGCTCCGGCCTGCTCACCGGCCGCCCGAGCGACGAGCTGACCCGGACGCTCACCGACTTCCTGGGCTCCGACCTCACCAAGGAGGAGGACATGATCGCCTGGGGGAAGAAACGCTCCCCCGCCGCGTACCTCGACGAGATCAACGCCAACGGCGCGGCCGTCATGATGGGCAACGCCTGGGGCGACACGATCTTCCCGCCCAACCAGTACGCCTCGTTCTACGAGAAGCTCAGCGGTCCCAAGCGTCTGGAGTTCCGTCCGGGCGACCACGCCACGGCGGAGGCCACCGGACTGCTCGGCCTGCCCAACGACACCTGGACCGAAGCCCACCGCTGGTTCGACCGCTATCTCAAGGGCGAGCGCAACGGCATCGACCAGGAGCCGCCGGTCCGGCTCAAGTCCCGTACGGACGGCGGCTACGAGGGCTACCCGGACTGGAAGTCGGTGGGCGCCGTCGAGGAACGGATCGGGCTCGACGGCACCAGGCGGATCCTGGCGAACATCGACTCCGGCGCCAACGGCGGCATCGTCATGCTGTCCAACGCGCTCGACCAGTTCGTGAAGCTGCCGCCGATCGCCTCCGTCCCGCTGCTGCCCCGTGCCTTCGCGGGGGTCTGGCAGTCCGGGAAGTACCCGGTGGAGAAGCGGGTGCGCGGCACAGTGAAGGTCCACACCACGGTGACCCCGAACAAGGAAAGCGGCACCTTCGTCGCGTATCTCTACGACGAAGGGCCGCTCGGCCTCGGAAAGCTGGTCAGCAACGCCCCCTATACCTTCCACGGGCGGACGCCGGGCCGGCCGTTCCCCGTAGACCTGGAGCTGTTCTCCACCGCCTACGACGTTCCGGCCGGTCACCGTCTCACCCTGGTGATCGACACCGTCGATCCGCTCTACATCGAGCACAACCCGACCGGATCACAGCTGACCTTCTCCTCGTCCCCGGCGGACCCGTCGTACGTGTCCGTACCGTTGCGCGAGAAGTGATCACCGGCTGCTGCCGGGCGGGCACCGCTCCGCTGGGACCGCCTGGTGGCGGACCCGGCTACTGCACTCCCGGCAGCAGCGTTCCTGGTTCGGCCGGTGCGATCTCCACGGCCTTCATCTTCGGATTGCGCCGTTCCCGCTTGGCCACCCAGGTCGCGAACCAGGAGAGCAGCATGCACATCCCGATGTAGATCGGCGAGATCACCATCACCACGGGGATGAAGGGAAGATCGTAGTCGAGGTTGGATGCGATGAGCTTGCCCGCATGGAGGAATTCCTCATAGGTGATCAGATAGCCGAGCGAGGTGTCCTTCAGCGCCACGACCAACTGGCTGATGATCGTGGGCAGCATGGCGCGCACCGCCTGCGGGGCCAGTACGAACGTGGTGACCTGCGTCTTGCGCAGCCCCAGGGCGTACGCGGCCTCCGACTGGCCGCGCTCCACCGAGATGATCCCGGTGCGGAACACCTCGGCGAGCACCGAGCCGTTGTACAGGGTCAGGCCGGCGACCAGGGCGGGCAGCGGCTGCACCTTCAGCGCCACGAAGATGAAGAAGATCATCACCAGAACGGGCATCGCCCGGAAGAACTCCACCAGCAGCGTCGCGATCCAGCGCACGGCCCGGTGGTCGGAGAGCCGGCCGACGGCGAGGACCGCGCCGAGCAGGAGCGAGAGCACCGCGGCGTACGCGAACGCCTTGAGGGTGTTGCCCAGCCCGCGCAGCAGCAGTTCCTGAATGCCCTTGTACGCGAAGGGCGTCCACTTGGCACTGGTGAACTGTCCGGTGTCGAAGAGCAGATGGACGACCCAGCCGAACAGGGCGAGGATCAGGGCCGTGGCAACGATCCCGTAGAGCAGATGGCGTTTGCGGGTCGCCGGGCCAGGGATGTCGTAGAGCGCGGTGGCGGACGGTGCGGTGCGGGTGGTCATCGGGCGACTCCCCAGCGCTTCTCCATCACGTTGAAGAGCGCACTGATGGACAGGGTGATGATCAGGTAGCCGACGGCGATCCAGACGAAGGTCCAGATGATGCTGTAGCCCAGCTCGTTGAGGGTCTTGTAGGTCCCGAGCAGTTCGGTGACGCTGAACGCCCCGGCGATCGCCGAGTTCTTGGCGAGGGCGATGAGCGTGGAGCCGACCGGCGGGATCACGGATCGGAACGCCTGCGGCAGCACCACGGTGTTCAGCGTCTGGCCGAACGTCATGCCGAGGCTGCGGGCCGCCTCGCCCTGTCCGGTCGGCACGGTGTTGATGCCCGAGCGCAGCACCTCGCAGATGAACGCGGAGGTGTAGCAGCCGAGCGCGAGAACCGCGAAGACCTCGAAGGGCAGGACCAGCCCGAAGCGCGGCAGTCCGAGCAGGACCGCGAAGAAGAGCAGGGTCAGCGGGGTGTTGCGCAGCACCGTCACCCAGACCGTGCCGAGCACCCGCAGCGCGGCGACCGGGGACACCCGGCAGGAGGCCATGAAGAAGCCCAGGACCAGGGCCAGGATCGAGGAGTAGACGGTCAGTTCGACCGTGCCCAGGAAGCCCTTGCCGTAGAGCGAGAAATTCTCGGTGAGTACGTCCATGGTCGATGCCCGCCCTCTCAGGTGGCCGGGTAGCGGTCGATGGGCGGCGGTGTCGGGGCGGGCACTCCGGAGAGGCCGAGTGTGGCCTCGAACGCCTTCTTCCAGTTGCCGTTCTTCTCGTTGGCCTCCAGCGCGTCGTTGAGCGCGAACCGCAGCGCGTTGTCACTGCGCGGGACGCCGATGCCGTACGGCTCCTCGGAGAACGGCTTGCCCACGACCTTCATCTCCTTGGGCGCCTTGGCCGCGAAGCCCAGCAGGATGGCGTCGTCGGTGGTGACGGCGTCGACCTGGTAGGTCAGCAGGTTGTCGACGCAGATCGAGTACGTGTCGTAGGCGACCAGGATCGCCTTCGGGTAGTCGGCGGCGATCCGCTGGTACGGGGTGGACCCGGCGGCGGAGCAGACCGTCTTGCCGGCCAGGTCCTGGGGCCCGTTGATGTCGTTCTCGTCGGTGCGGACGAGGAGGCCCTGCCCGGCCATGTAATAGGGGCCGGCGAAGCCGACGAGCTTCTTGCGCATGGCGTTGATGGTGTAGGTGCCGACGTAGTAGTCGATCTGCCCGTTCTGCAGCGCCGTCTCGCGGTTGGCGGAGGCGATGGTCCGGAAGCGGATCGTCTTCGGGTCGAAGCCGAGGGCGGCCGACATCATCTTGGCGATCTCGATGTCGAAGCCGGAGTAGATGCCGGTGGCCGGGTCCTTCTCGCCCAGGTAGGGCTGGTCCTCCTTGGCCCCGACCCGGAGGTAGCCGCGCTTCTTGGCATTGGTCCAGGTCGGCGAGGCGGGCAGCCGGAAACCGGTGTCGACCTTGTACACCGGCAGCTGCTCGGGCTTCGGGCCCTTCACCGGCGGGCTGCCCTCCTTGCCGCACGCGGCGGCTAGCACGGCCAGCAGGAGTCCGGCGCAGGCGGCCACGACTTTTCTCGTACGCAACACGGAGCCCCCCGTCAGTGCTTGAGGATCTTGGACAGGAAGTCCTTGGCGCGATCGCTCCGAGGAGCGGTGAAGAACGCGTCGGGAGTGCGGTCCTCGACGATGCGTCCGTCGGCCATGAAGACCACGCGGTTGGCGGCGGAGCGGGCGAAGCCCATCTCGTGCGTGACGACGACCATCGTCATGCCGTCCCGGGCGAGCTGCTGCATGACCTCCAGCACCTCGTTGATCATCTCCGGATCGAGCGCCGAGGTGGGCTCGTCGAAGAGCAGTGCCTTGGGGTCCATGGCGAGGGCGCGGGCGATGGCCACCCGCTGTTGCTGACCGCCCGAGAGCTGGGCGGGGAACTTGTCGGCATGCGAGGCCAGTCCGACCCGCTCCAGCAGTTCCCGGGAGCGCCGGTCCGCCTCGTCCTTCTTGCGCTTGCGGACCTTGAGCTGGGCGAGCGAGACGTTGGCCAGCACGGTCCGGTGCGCGAACAGGTTGAACGACTGGAAGACCATGCCCACTTCGGCCCGGAGCCGGGCCAGCCCCTTCCCCTCCTCGGGAAGGGGTCTGCCGTCGATCGTGATGTGGCCGGACTCGATCGTCTCCAGCCGGTTGATGGTCCGGCAGAGAGTCGATTTGCCGGAGCCGGATGGGCCGATGACCACCACCACCTCCCCGCGGCCGACGGTGAGATTGATGTCCTGCAGTACGTGCAACTGTCCGTAGTACTTGTTGACGTCCCGCAGCTCGATCAACGGATCGACGGCCATACGCTGCCCTACCCACTTTTCGCTGTGTCGAGGTCAGCGCAAACTATCCAGCCTGGAAAGGGACTTCGCCGCCGACACGCACAAATGGGGCATAAGGCTTCTTATCCGATTGCCATGGGAGTTCTACCCCTCGGCCGACTCCGAATAGACCTGGGAGAGCTCCGGGCTGCCCGCCATCGCCCAGTCCAGCCCCGCCTCCACCACGTCGATCTCCCGCCCGGAGGCGAGCCGCACCACGGGCTGCCCGCCCGGCCGGATACTCCAGACCGCACCGGGGACGTTCCGCACCAGGACCGTTCCCAGGTACAGCCCCGCGTCGTTGCCCAGCCAGGGCAGCTCCTCCGGGTCGTCCCGCCAGCGCGGCGGCAACTGGTCGAGAGCGGCCAACGACGCCGGGCTGTCGTCGAGTTCGAGCCCGCACTGCCCCACTCGGACACGCAGCAGCTCGCACTCCGCGAGGAGCTCGGCCACGCCGTCGGGATCGGCGGCGACCGCGGCGGCGAGCCCCGCCCCCCGCGCTCCGTCGTGACGCCTGCGCCAGTTGTCCAAGAAAGGGATGTTCATGATCAGATCCCCCCGAGGGTGCAACCGCCGAACACGGGCCCTGCCTGGGCGGCAGCCGGCCCGAGCAGAAGCGGATAGTTGGCTTCATTTAGCGTCAGTCGGCTCACGTTCACCATGATCATCTCCCACTTGACTCCCACCGGCCCCCATCGGGTCAACGCGGCGCAGTGCGACCATCAGCTCACCATGACACAAAACCGGCCCCGGATCGCTGCACCTTGAGGGGTGTGGGCCGCGATCCGGCGAGTGGTCGCCTCATGAGCCGCGTCTGCCGCCGTCGGGAGGGCAGGGAGGCCGGTGGAGCGATCACCGCGCGGTGTGCACACGGCGCGGCAGCCCAAGCGATCGACGCCAGTCGGCGGCGCTGCTACCTTGCTCAGCCGTAGAACGTCACTACAACGACTGCAACACCGGGGGTCTCGTGGGTCGGGTAGCGAACTTACGGCTTCTACTCCTGCGCGTGCGCATGCACGCTGCCGCCATCGCAGGTCTGACCGCACTGCTGATTGCGTCGGCCGTCGGCTGCTCCAGCAGCGACAGGCAACCCGGTGCCAACGCCGGCCCGGTCGCCGAAAGCCGAGCCAAGAGTACGACGCAGGTGGCCCAACCCCGCAAGTATGTCGCCATGGCCGTGGACGGCGAGTTGCACGCCATGCTGGCATTCCAGGTTTATCCCGAGGGTGGCCAGGTGACCGGAAAGTACACGCTGGTGCACTTCGACGGGCAGGGCGAGGAGGTTCGGGAGAAGACCGACGTCAACGGACGCGGCTCGGACAGCACGTTCGAGTTCAACGGACTGATCGACTACGGGGCCGTCACGGGCACCCTCTCGGAAGACCGAACCCGGCTGACGCTCGACAGCGAATTCGGTGTGCAAACGACGCAGTGGACGATCGCCTCCTCCACAGAGGTCTTCGAGTCAGCCGTCAAGCAGTACGCCAAACGGTTTGCGTCCTGTTCCAAAAAACAGGAGTACAACCCTTGCGAGGGCGTGGCCTGAATGCACGTCCGCCCTGCCCCCGGGCGCTGTTCCGAGTGAGGGGCGGGTGACCTGTGACAGCGAAGATTGATCCATTGCCACCGAAGTCCGACCGGTGCCAGCACTACTCGCTGAGCATGCCGGCAGTTCTACGAGACTTCGATGCTCTGTGGGACAGGTGCGCGAGCAGCCGCCCCGTGCTGACGGCAACGTAGACCACGACCAGAACCCCGAGTCCGAGGTCGAGCCAGCTATGCTCCGCGCCCCTGAAGAGTGAGGCCCATGCCCCGGCCCCTGCGACGGATCCGGCAACCACAAGCAGCACCGACATCACGGCGTACAACGCCCGCGCAGCCCTGGGCCGCCGCTCCTTGAGCAGCTCGCCACCCGCACCGAGCGCGACCACCGCGGCGAAAGCGTGGTGCGGCTCCAGATGCCCCGACCCGATCGCATCCGCGATGTTGGTCAGGACGCCGATCGAACCGACGACCAGGACGCCTTGGGATATACGGCGGCTCATCGGCCCTCGCTCTCAGTCAGACTTCGGTGACAACGGATCAATCTTCGCTGCCACAGGCCAGCGGCTTTACCGATCACTTCCAAGTCGACCGGTTCGCTCGTTGGTAGTGGATTCCGGGGCGTTGCGTTCGCATGTACCGATCTCCGCTTCGCCAACAAGCGCATCGCTGATCTTGACACACAAATTCTTGAGCAGGACCGATGACGACCTCCGAACCAGGGCTTTCAGAGGATGCCTGAACCTGAAGTCCTCATCGGGTCCGGCAGAAAAATGGATCGTCAAAGCGAGCCCGGCCTCCTACCGTTCCGCCATGCAGATCGTTGTGACGCTGGACTGTGTCGACATCGAGGCCCAAGCGAACTTCTGGCTCGGCGCGCTCGCCCCGCTGCACTACTGCCGCGGTTTCCACGGACCTCCCTACCTGAGCCTGGTCGGGCCCGCTCCTGCACCAACCCTTCTCCTGCAGCACGTCCCGGAACCAAAGCAAGGCAAGAACCGCATGCATCTCGACCTCGACTTTGGCACCGCAGACGTGATGTCCGAGGTCAACCGCCTCAAACAACTTGGCGCCGCAAGGCTCTCTGAAGAACTCAACGAACACGGCTTCCGCTGGTTCGTCGTTGCCGACCCGGAGGGCAACGAGTTCTGCGTATTCAATCCCCCGGAATCACTTCGTCACGGACGCCTACGCAACACATGACTCCAGGTCGGAACCAACACGGACACTTCGAGACTCGGTAAGGGCCACGACCTCGTCGAGTTCCTACGGCGGGCCGGCCTCGACGACGTCTGGGACATCCTCGACGACCCGCACTGGATCGAATGGCGGGGCGGCCGGGCGCATCGGTACGAGGCGGCGTGACCTGTGATGCTGCTGCGGCGTCGCCCGAGCATGACCACCCCCTTTGAAGCACTCACCGGGCAGGGCGACGGCATCCACACCCTTCACGTCACCCGCGAAGAAGGCCTCGCCATCCTGCGGGCTCTTGACGACTGGGCCGGGCACACGCCCGAGAGTGTTCGCGTGATGAGCCGGCTGGCCGCCCGACTCAGTCACGACGTCCAGGCCAAGCCGTAGCGGTGCCGCACCACGCGACCCACTGGGCCTATGAGAATGTCCTCGCCGACGAGCTGCCATTGCGTCCAGCAGGTTCCGCCACCGTGGCGCTCGCCGCGACAGGAGCAGGTGCAGTCATCACCACCTGCGGTCTGACACTTCGTGTGGCAGCGCTCGGTCGTGGAGACTCAAGGTATACGTCCGCCTCTCCGAACCGGCTGGCACGAGCTTCCGTGAGCATCCTCAGGTGTGGTCCGGCTGCCTTCCAGCGGCTCGGCTCGACCGTGTTGTTCCACTCGGGGCGGATGCGATTCCCAGCTCCTCCAGGAGCCATCGCCGGTTCGATCCGCCCTCGTAGGGCGTCCAGGGATATCGAGAGTGGTCCACCCAAGTGGGCTCACTTCAGGCAGCGTTATTACATGAGTGGCTACACGGCCGCCACCGGGTCCGACTTCAGCTGAAAGCAGTAGCGCCCCCTCCCGCCGAGGCGGTTCCCGGCGGTCGTTGGTAGTGGTGTGGCGCCTGCTGCTGCGTTCCGGCTTCACTTCCCGTCGGGTTCGGCGGGAAGCGAAGCCTGTGGTGTGCACCACAGGGCGCGCTGACCGCCGTTCGAGTACTGACGCCGGTGCGGAGCCCGCTCGCGCGCCGCCGTACGCGCCGCGCACCACCCAGGGACGGTTCCGGCGGAAAAGGAGTGGAGGCGAGGCGCCCCGGGCTGGTAACTTCGCGATCATGTCCAGCCCCGAGTCCGACAGAGGCTAGCCACCGGTCCGCCGGTGGCCGATCCGCCGTCGAATCGTTCCCCGGTGCCGAGTCCCGGCCCGGACCGATTCCCACTCGGCTGCCACCGCAGGACCCCCGTTGTGTGGGCTGCGCTCCCCCTCCGCGCTCGTGAACCGCTCCCGGTCCACCGTGCGCGGGCTCTCCGGCTCCGGCGCCTGTCGCGCCGGCCGTCACGTCCATGAACATCCCGGACGTTCTCCCGCGTTGCCGCCCGTCGTGCCGGGCGGGCGCGGGCCCACACCCCCTGTCCGGTCCATCTGTCAGTCGTCCATGGGGTTCCTTCATGCCATTTGCCGTCTACGCGCTCGGGCTCGCCGTCTTCGCCCAGGGCACCTCCGAATTCATGCTGTCCGGGCTGGTCTCGGACATCGCCGCCGACCTGCACGTGTCCATTCCCGCCGCGGGGCTGCTGACCTCGGCCTTCGCGATCGGGATGATCGTCGGGGCACCGCTGATGGCGCTCTTCAGCCGGAACTGGCCGCGCCGCCGCGCCCTGGTGTTCTTCCTCTGTGTCTTCAGCTCCGTGCATGTCGTCGGCGCGCTCACGCCCGGCTACGGGCTGCTCCTCGCGACGCGGGTCGTCGGGGCACTGGCCAACGCGGGCTTCTGGGCGGTGGCCCTGGTGACCGCGGTCGCCATGGCCGGGCCCGAGGCGCGGGCCCGCGCCACCTCGGTGGTCGTCGGAGGCGTCACCGTCGCCTGTGTCGCCGGGGTGCCCGCCGGTGCGGCGCTCGGCGGGCACTGGGGGTGGCGGTCGGCGTTCTGGGCCGTGGCCCTGATCTCCGTACCGGCCGTCCTCGTGATCGCCAGGACCGTTCCGGCGGGACGGCCGGAGGTCGCGCCCGCGCCCGCGAGCGTGGAGCTGCGGACCCTGACCGGTCCGCGGCTGCTGCTGACCCTGCTGACCAGCGCCCTGGTGCAGGGGGCTACGTTCTGCGCGTTCTCCTACGTCGAGCCGCTCGCCACCCGTGTCACCGGGCTCACCGCCGCCTGGGTGCCCGCTCTGCTGGCGCTGTTCGGGCTGGGCTCGTTCATCGGCGTCACGGCCGCCGGCCGGCTCGTCGACCTGCGGCCGGTCGCCTTCACCGCCGCCGGGCTGGTGGCGCTGGCGGTCGGCTGGGCCGGGTTCGCGCTGACCGCGGGCAGCACGTTCGCGACGGTGGCGCTCGTCCTCGTCCAGGGAATGCTGGCGTTCGGCACCGGTACGGCGCTGATCTCGTGGGTGTTCCGGCTGGCGGCCGACGCACCGACGCTCTCCGGTTCGTTCGCCACCGCCGCGTTCAATGTGGGCGGCGCGCTCGGGCCCTGGCTGGGCGGGCTGGCCATCGGTGCGGGACTGGGCTTCCGGTCGCCGCTGTGGGTGAGCGCCCTGCTGATGGTCCTGGCACTGGGCACGGCCGGGGCGTCACTGCGGATGCGCCGCGTCGCCGCCGTCTGACCGGCGGCAGGTGATGGAGCCCCGCCCGGCGCTGAACGGGCGGGGCTGTCCTGGTCACTGCAAGCAGCCAGCAAGCGGGATAAGGACGGGAACCACGCTAGCGGCCACCACTGACAACCGGTCCCGGACCTTGGTCAGACCTTGAGGTCCACGACCACCGGGGCGTGGTCGGACGCGCCCTTGCCCTTGCGCTCCTCACGGTCCACGTAGCTGTCCTCGACCGCCGCGACGAAGGGGGCGTTGCCGTAGACCAGGTCGATCCGCATGCCCTTGTTCTTCGGGAAGCGCAGCTCCCGGTAGTCCCAGAAGGTGTACGGGCGGTCGTACTTGAGCGGGCGCGGCATGACGTCCGCCAGTCCCTCCTCCCGCAGCGCGGCGAGGGCGGCGCGCTCGGCGGGGGTGACATGCGTGGCGCCCTCGAACAGGGCCGGATCCCAGACGTCCTCGTCGGTCGGGGCCACGTTGAAGTCGCCCAGCACCGCGAACGGCTGCGAGCCCGCGGCGTCCACCGCGACGGCCTTCTGCAGGGCCTCGAACCAGCGCAGCTTGTACGCGTAGTGCGCGTGCTCCACCTCGCGGCCGTTGGGCACGTAGACCGACCAGACACGGACCGGGCCGCAGGTCGCGGAGATCGCCCGCGGCTCCTGCGCGCCCTCGTAGTCGGGGCCGTCCGGCAGCCCCGTGACGACGTCGGACAGGCCGACGCGGGAGACCAGCGCCACGCCGTTCCACCGCCCGGTGGCGTTGACCGCGGACTCGTAGCCGAGCTCGCGGAGCGCGTCCGCCGGGAACTGTTCGGCGGCGCACTTGGTCTCCTGGATGCACAGCACATCCGTGCCGGTGCTCTCCAGCCAGGCCAGCAGCCTCGGGAGCCGGGCGGTGATCGAATTGACGTTCCAGGTGGCGATGCGCATGTACGTAAACCTAGCGGGTGGCACTGACAGCCGCCGGACCGGCGCCGGTCACAGCCCGGTCGAGTCCCCCGGGGCCAGCCGGCCGTGGTCGGTGCCGCCGAGGCTGCCGATCTGGCTGTCGTAGATCGGGCGGGCGAGATCGGTGAGCAGCGCGTCGTGGATGTCGATGGCGCGCCGCGGCTTCACCTCGCGCACGTAGTCGATGACTTCGGAGATCTTGTTCCACGGGGCCATCACCGGGAGCATCAGGGTGTCCACCGGGTGGTCGGGGACGGTGAGCGCGTCGCCCGGGTGGAAGAGCGAACCGTCCACCAGGAAGCCGATGTTGGTGATCCTCGGGATGTCCGGGTGGATCACCGCGTGCAGCTCGCCGTGCACCTGTACGTCGAAGCCCGCCGCGGTGAAGGTGTCGCCGTTGCCCACGGTGTGCACACGGCCGGGGAAGGCCGCGGCGAGCCGGTCCGCGACGCTGTGCAGGGTCCAGATCTCGGCTGCCGGGTCGGCGTCCAGGGCCGTGCGCAGCCGCCCCTCGTCGAAGTGGTCGGGGTGCTCGTGCGTCACCAGGATCACGTCGGCGCCGACTGCGGCGTCCTGTTCGCAGAAGCCGCCCGGGTCGATGACGAGCGTCCGCCCGTCCTTCTCCAGACGGATGCAGGAGTGCGTCTTCTTGGTCAGTGTCGAGTGCATGGGATTCACGGCGTCCATGGCCCCATCCTGCTACGGGCGGGGGCTCGTTTCTTCCTGAATCACGGTCCGGGCGACGGAGAAGGCCGCACTGGCGGCGGGCACCCCGCAGTACACGGCGGTCTGCATGAGCACCTCCTTGATCTCGGCCGGGGTGAGACCGTTGCGCAGCGCGGCCCGGACGTGCGCGGCCAGGCTCTCCAGGTGGCCGGAGGCGACCAGTGCGGTGAGCGTGACACAGCTGCGGGTCCGGCGGTCCAGGCCCTCCCGGGTCCACACCTCGCCCCAGGCGTAGCGGGTGACCAGCTCCTGGAAGTCCTCGGTGAAGTCGTCTGAGGCGGCCGTCACCCGGTCCACGTGGGCGTCGCCCAGCACCTCACGGCGCATCTTCATGCCGCGCTCGTGCGGGTCGGGGCGTCCGGTGGGCCCCGGGGCGGGCTGCGGAGTGGCGGCGGTGATCTCCGCGACCGGCAGCACGGGCGCGGAGAGCTGCGGGGTCACTGCCGGGGCGGGGATGGCGGCCAGGGTGTCCTGCCAGGCCGAGGAGAAGTGGGTGAGCAGCAGATCGGTGACGGCGCCGGGCTGCTCGACCGGGGCGAGATGGGAGGCGCCGGGCACGAGGGCGAGCCGGGCGTCCGGTATGCCGGCGACCAGGACGCGGGCGTCGCCCGGTCCGGTGACCCGGTCCTCGGCGCCGACCAGGACGAGGGTCGGGGCGCCGATGCGGCCGAGCTCGCCGCGGACGTCGAAGGCGGCGAGGGCCTCGCAGGCGGCGATGTAGCAGCCGGGGTCGGTGGTCCGCACCATCTGTACGGCCCAGTCGACGATGGCCGGCTGGGCGGCGGCGAAGCCTGGGGTGAACCAGCGCTCGGGTGCGGTGCGGGCCATCGGCTCCAGACCGTTGGTGCGTACGACCACCCCGCGCTGGCGGAACTCGTCGGCGCTGCCGAACCGGGGCGAGGCCGCGACCAGGGCCAGCGAGGCGACCCGCTGCGGGTGGCGCAGCGCGAGATCGGCGCCGATCGCGCCGCCGATGGAGCAGCCCGCGTAGCCGAAGCGCTGGACGCCCACGGCGTCGAGGGTGGCGAGCAGCCGGTCGGAGAGGTCGGCGATGGCGGTGGCGGGGTGGGCGGGGGCGCCGCCGTGGCCCGGGAGGTCGTAGCGGAAGACCCGCCAGTGCTGGGTGAGCTGCGGTATCTGCCGGTCCCACATGTGCCACGAGGTGCCCAGGGAGGGGCCCAGGACCAGGATCGGTGCGTCGTCCGGTCCGTCAAAGCGGTATTGCAGGGTTTCAGTCGTTGTCTCACTCACCCGCTCACGCTCCCACAGCGCACATTTTCCGGCGGGAGAGGGGGTCGGGACACTCGCCGGATCTCCCCATATGTCCACCACATGTGTCCTTTGCCGGACGAAGATCCTCCACATTCCGCCCGGCACGCGGTGCGGGCGGGCCTCCCGCCGTGGGGGCCCGCCCGGTCGGACGAGGTGGTCAGCGGACGTCGAAGGCGCGGGTGATGGTCTGGGTGACCGCGTTGCCCTTGGCGTCCTTGACGGTGGCCTTCGTCATGACCTGCTTGCCGGTGGCGCCGGTGAGGTCGAGGACGGCCGTCCACTCGCCGTCCCGCTGCCCGGTCGGCGCCTGGGTCCAGGTGGTGCCGCCGTCGTAGGAGTAGGACAGCGTGGCCGCCTCGATGGCGCCCGGGGTGTACCCGGCGTGGCCCTCGACCGACAGGCCGACCTCGATGCCGCTCCGCGCGGGCAGGGTGTTCAGGCCGTCCACCGGCACGTCGTACGCCGGGGAGAGGATCGGCAGGCCCCGCGAGTAGACGTCGGGCTCCCGGTGGGAGCGGAAGCTCCAGGTGGTTTTGACGGCGGTGGAGCGGAGCCAGTTCCGGTCCGAGGTGTCGATCTTCTCCAGGTTCTGGGTGAGCTCGTACGCGGAGTCCTCGTCCGGCACCTCGAACACGTCGTACGGGTAGGCGCTGGTGGCGATCTGCTCACCGTTGCGCTTCAGCGCCAGGTTGCCGAGGTCTCCGAACGATCCGCCGTAGGACCAGTGGTCGCCTGAGCCGTCGACCCAGAGCGCGTTCTGGAAGCCCATCAGGTCGCCCTGCCGCTCGGCGTTCAGCATCAGCCGGCCGTCGGCGTCGCGCGGTGCGGCCGGCCGCAGGGGGCCGCCGTACCACTCCTCGGCGCTCCGCTGTCCGGTCCGGTAGGTGCGCAGCTGGTCACTCATGAACGCGGCGAACGGGAAGCTGGTCATCGCACCGTGCGACCAGGCGTCGCCGCCGGTCGTGTAGTAGGCGGTGCGGGTGACGGGCACGTGGACGGAGCCGAACGGGCTCACGGGGACGTAGCTGCCGCTGCTCCCGGAAGGGCGGATGAACATCGCGTCGATGTAGTCGCCCTCCTTGCCCATGGCGTTCCACTTTTCGGTGACCCGGGCCAGCTTGGCGTCCTTGGGCTTGTAGACCTGGTCGGAGTGCAGCGAACCCTCGGTCGGGAAGGACAGGTTGTAGACGTAGGGCGAGCCGCCCTCGGAGCCGGTCGCGCGCCAGGTGGGCCGGAACTCGAAGGTGCCCTTCCCGGCACGCCCGTCGACATCCGCGTAGAACTTCTGGATGGTGTCGCCGGCCATGAACGATCCGGATGTCTGCCAGGTGTCGTCCCACGTGCGGGCGTAGCTGAACGTGGTGTTGTCGACCGTCGAGGGGCGGTCGGTGCGCAGGCTCAGCCGGTGGGCCCTGCGGGCGTCGAGGACGACAGTGGCGTCACCGGTGATCCGCAGCTGCGGCTTCGCGAGGTAGCCGACCGACTCGGCCACGTTGCCCGCGTCGTACGTCGCCACGAAGCTGCTGAGGGCGTAGTCACCCGGGCGCACCCGGTACGTCTGCCCGGTCGCGCCGTTGTTGCTGCGGCGCTCGCCCTTGTCGGTGTCGAGGCTGACCAGGTCCAGGGACGAGGGGCCGGCCGCGGGCTTGCCGTTGCGGTCGATGACCTCGACCCGGAGCGTGACCGTCTCCGGCTCGACGTGGAGCGTGACGGGCACGGAGACGTGCACGTCGTCGCCGGTGGCCAGGATCCGGCCGGTGACCGCACCGTACTGGGCGTCCTTCAGACGGGCGGTGGGGTCGATCCGCAGCGGTACCTGAGCGGTGGCCCCCGCAGGTACCCTCACCTTTCCCTCTTCCAGCTCGACGATGCCGGAGCGGACCTCGCTGCCGTCGTTGCCGTGCACACCGCTGACCTTCAGATCCAGGGTGAGGTCGCTCCCGCTCATGTTGGTGAAGGGCACCTGCACGGTGGTGCGGTCGGAGGTGTCCTGCGGCCAGTTGTAGCTGCCGGCCTGGACGGCGGGCGCGGAGAGCACCTTCTGGTTCACCGCGCCGAACACGTCGAGGACGCCGGCGCCGGTCCGGTCGGCGCCGGCGACCTTGCCGCCGGTGCGGGCGGAGGAGACCAGGGCGGCCTTGATCTGCTGCGCGGTCCAGTCGGGGTGGGCCTGGCGGACGACGGCCGCGGCGCCCGCGACATGCGGGGTGGCCATGGAGGTACCGGACATCGTCCGGTAGGCGTAGACGCCGCGGCCGCCCGCGCCGGCCGCCGAGATGTCGACGCCGGGGGCGGCGATCTCGGGCTTGAGGGTGTGGGTGACGGCCACGGGGCCGCGGCTGGAGAACTGCGCGGTGGTGTCGTCGCGGTCGACGGCACCGACGGTCAGCACACCGGGCACGCAGCCGGGTGAGGAGACGGTCTCGGTGGCCGGGCCGGCGTTGCCGGCGGCGACGACGAACAGGGTGCGACTGCTCTGCGAGAGCTGCTGCGTGGCCTGGGCCATCGGGTCGTTGCAGTCGCCGATCGCGGGGTTGCCCAGGCTCATGGAGACGACGTCGGCCTGCTGGTCGACGGCCCACTGCATGCCCGCGATGATCCAGGAGGTCTGGCCGGATCCCCCGTCGTTGAGGACCTTGCCGATGAGCAGGGAAGTGCCGGGGGCCACGCCCTTCTTGCGGCCTTCACTGGCCGCTCCGGACCCGCCGACCGTGGAGGCGGTGTGGGTGCCGTGGCCAACCCGGTCGTCGGTGTCCCGGGAGTCCGTGAAGTTCTTGGAGGCGGCGACCCGGTTCACCAGATCCGGGTGCTCGGCGTCCACGCCCGTGTCCAGCACGGCGACCTTGGTGTCCTTGCCGTCGTAGCCGGCCTTCCATGCCTCCGGGGCGTGCACCTGCGCGGTGGACCGGTCCAGGGTGGCTTCCGCCTTGCCGTCCAGCCACAGCTTCTTCAGTGCCGAGGCGGCGCGTGAGCGGGTGTCGGTGACGTCCTGCCAGAACGTGGCGGCGGTGTTCTTGCCCGCCTTGAGCGCGACACCCTCCACAGCCGGGAGGCTCAGTCCGCGCTCGGACCCGCGAGGGGCCGCCGGAGCGCTCTTCGCGACATCCACACCGTTCCGGTACGTGGCAATGAGCGGCAGCGAGTCGGTGTGCGTGTCGTCGTAGCCCTGACGGATGAGCCCGGTGACGTTGAACAGCTGCTCGTCGACCTTGCCCTCGGCGATCGCCCCGGTGGCGTCCTCGGGATAGACGTAGAGGTCCTTGCCCCTCTGATAGGTCTGGACGATCGGCCGTGTGCCGTCCTCGCGGGGCAGCACTGCCGCGGAGCTGTGGCCCGACGGGTCGGTGGTCACCAGCACCTTGTCGCCGGTGACGAGCGTGACCGTCGTCTGCTTGCCGCCCCTCGCCGAGGCCGCGCCGCCGGCAATCGGCCTCGTCCCCTCGTCGCCGCCGGACGGCGCATCCGCCGCTCCGGAAGGCGTGACCCCTGTGACGGCCAGGGCGGCGGCGGTCGCCGCACCCAAGGCCATACGTGTTATGGAGCGCATGAATCTCCCCACTCGAAACCGTGAACCTGCCGTGCTGCCGGTGCAGCCTGGCAGACATGTGGATCGCGTAGGGCGGCCGCGCGTGACGGGTTGCCCGCATGTCGGTTTTCCGTCACACGGCCGTGCCCACGGGCCGATGCCGGCCCCGGTGATCTTCCGGAGGGGAGGCCCGTCGGGGGTCAGAGCCAGCCCGCGCGTGCGGCGTGCCATCCGAGCTGGAGGCGCGAATCCGCTCCGGCGAGGTCCATCAGACGGCGCGTCCTGCGCTCCACGGTGCGGATGGAGACGCCGAGTTGGGAGGCCGCCCGCCGGTCGGAGATCCCTGCCAGCAGCAGGGCGAGGACCTCCAGTTCCCCCGCGGTCGGGTGCTGATCGGCCGACGGCTCCGCGTGCACACCCGTGGAAGTGGTGTAGAGCGGCCGGGCCTGGGCCCATTCCTTCTCGAAGAGATGGACCAGGGCGGCCAGCAGGCCACTGCGGTGCACCACGATGGCGCTCGGCTCCCCGCCGCAGTCCGCCATGTCCAGTGGCACCATGGCGCGTTCCCGGTCCGACACGACCATCTTCAGTGGCAGCGAGTCGACCAGGCGCAGTTCCAGGCCCGCCGTGATGCCCGCCCGCACCTCCTTCGCCATGTCGGGACCGTCGAGATAGCTCCTGGCAGCCACCACCCGGAACTCGACACCGCGGTCCAGTGCGGAACTCTCCGACACGCCGGTGTCCTCGCGCGGCACCGCGATGGGATCGCCCACGAGGAAGACGAGCAGCTCCTGCTGGGCACCGCGCTGCAGTTGGTGGAACCGGTGGGCGACCTGCTCCACGCCGACGACCACCTCCACGACGCTGCCCGCAGGGTGAGCGGCAGTACTGCGGTACTGCTCGGTCAGCATCGAGAGCGCGGCTTCGGCCCGGTGCAACGCGTTGCGCTGCTCGACGAGGAACGGTGCCAGGGCCACCGAGGGCGGGGTGAGCCGGTAGCGGACGGACCGGCGGCCGGACACGCAGTCGACCGAGTCGGGTGCCCCGCTCCCGGCCTCGGTGGCGACCGCCACCAGGCCACGGGACACCAGGTCACGCAGGATGCGGTCGGTTTCGGCCTCCTCGGCTCCGGTCTGCCGGACGAGTTCCTGCACGGAGGCTGTCGGACGGGCCAGCAGTGCCGTGTAGACGGCCTCTTCGCCCGGACTCAGTCCCAATGCCCCCAGCATCCAGCTCCCCCTCGGGCGGCCGCCGTGTCCGCCTCGGCACAGTTCGGTGGACCCTATCCCACGGCCGGAATGCCGCCACCGGCCGCCGCCCGTCCTGCACCCCGGCGGGGTGTCCGCGACGGAACCATCACGGTCCCGGCCGCCCCGCCGGTCCGGCACAGGGGCCACCGCCCGGCGGGGCGCGGCCCGCCGGCGGCCGGACCTGCCTAACGTACGGGGGTACACCGCCTGCCCGGGAGGTCCCGTGTCCCGTAAGCGTCCGAAGCACCTCGCGCGTCCCCACGACGCCATCGAGCCACCGCGCAACGCCGAGGTGGTGATCGGCGTGGTGTCACTGACCGTCCTGGTGCTGGTCCTCGGTACCCTGTCCGGGTCTGCGGTGTGGCTGCTCGGGCTCTTCGTGTTCCTGCCCGGTACGGCGTCGGCGCTGTGCACCGTGCGCCAGACGGAGTTCGTGGCCGCGTGGACCACGCTCGTGGTCGCCGTGACGGTGCTGGTCCAGAACGGCGACGCCGGGTCGTGGCTCGACAGGATCCTCCTGATGCTGTTCACCCTCGCCCTGGGCGCGGCCTCCGTGTACGCCTGCCACCGTCGTGTCCAACGCGAGCACGAGACCCTTCGGCTGCGCTCCACCGCGGCGGCGATGCAGCGGCACATCCTGCGCCCGCTGCCCATGCTCACCGAGGACGTGCTGGTCGACGGGGTGTACGAGCCCGTGCAGGAGGACCGGCTCGTCGGCGGCGACATCTACGACGTCGTCCACTCCCCGTGGGGCACCCGGGTCCTGATCGGCGACGTGCAGGGCAAGGGCCTGCCCGCGGTCGGCGCCGCGTTCGCCGTCATCGGCGCCTTCCGCGAGGCGGCCCACCGGGAGCCCACTCTCACCGCGCTCGCGGACTCCCTCGACGCCTCGGTCGTGCGGCACAACTCCTACGCCGCACAGACCGGCGACGACGAACGGTTCGTCACGGCGCTCGTCGTCAACATCGACGCGCACGAGGAGGCGCAGGCCATCAACTGCGGGCACGTCCTGCCGCAGTTGCTGTACAACGCCACCGTCAGCACTCCGGACCTCGAATCCGGCGTCCCGCTCGGTCTCGCCGAACTCGCCGCCGAACCGGCGACCGTCGGCTGGTTCGGCTTCCCGCGCGGCGCGACACTGCTGCTGACCACCGACGGGCTGACCGAGACCCGCGCCCCCGACGGCACGTTCTATCCCGTCACCGAACGCCTCGCCGAACGCGTTACGCTCGCCCCGACCGACCTGCCGGCCACCCTCTACGACGACGCACGCGCGTTCGCCGGAGGCGGTGACCGGCACGACGACGTGGCCATCCTGTCCGTCCGCCGGTCACCGTTCCGCTGACCGCGGCACGGGCCTCTCCACGCCGTGGCCGTCCCGCGATCCGGGCCGTCCCACTCCTCGGCCTCGTCCGCCGGCCGGGCAGCCCCGCCGACAGGCTCTCGTGGCCGTCGTCGGTGACGACCGGCTCGTGTGCGGCGCAGCCCCTGCGCCGCACAGGAGTGCAGCGGCCGCGGTGCGGACGTCCCGGCCCGGAACCGGGGAAGCGTCGGCACCGCAGTGACCGATGGGACAGGAGTGCGAATTTCGCTTGTCTTTTCGAATTCCGCCCGCGACGTGATCGGTGGCGCCCACATGGAATTCGACGGCGGACGAGTTCACCATTCCTCCGCGATCTTGCCCAGAGCGCTTCTAAGATCCTCGTAAAGGCGGTTCTCCGCATCTCTATGTATTCCCTCACTGGCAGGACCTCACGTCCTTCTGAACACTGAGAGCAGGAGATGAAATCAACGAATGAAGAAGTGAAGGGAGCCGCGCCCGGGACGCGTCGGCGGAGGCCGGGCGTGCCCGGTCGCCGTACCGTCGGCTCGCTGGCCGCGCTCGCCCTCGCTGTCGGTAGTGGCTCGTTAGCCGTCGCGCCCGTGGCGCACTCGCAGGCGGGGGACGGGACGGTGACGGTCCGGGTGATCCGGGCCGTGGACAACACCGGAGTGTGGACCCCCGCGCTGGAACCGGGCATCGCGGGCGTCAAGGTGACCCTCACCGACGACGCCGGGACCGGCATCGAGGGGGTCACCGCGGCCGACGGCACCGTGAAGCTCACCCCGGCGGCGGACGGACCCAGCGGCGGCAAGTACCGGGTACAGGTGGTGAATCCGAAGCCGGGAGCACTGTTTCCCGCCTTCGCCTCGCGCAAGGGGCTGGACGGTGCACCCAACCAGCTGAGCAGCAACGAGGAGTTCGTCGACCTCTCCGGCGGAAAGAACGTGGCGTACACCACCGGGCTCTGGAGCCCGGGTGACTACTGCCAGAAGAACGCACCGCTGGTGACGACCTGTCAGCCCGCCACGCGCGAGGGGGGAACCCAGCGCACGCTGGTCTCCTTCCCCTACAGCGCACGGGGCCAGGACGGCGTCGACGTCAACGTCACGAACATCGCCACCGACGCCGAGACCGGCACGCTCTTCGGCATCGCGTGGAACAAGGCCGACAGGCGGGTGTTCTCCTCGGCGCTCGCCAAGCGCACCACGGACTACGGTCCGGGCGGCGCCGGCGGCATCTACGTGACCGACCGCGCGCAGAAGTCGACCACCCTGTTCACCGTCGTCCCGGACGCGGGGACGACGGAGCACGGCCAGGGCACCGACGACGCCTTCCTCGACGCGCCCGGCAAGGAGAGCCTGGGCGGCATCAAGATCACCGAAGACGGCAAGGACCTGTTCGTCGTCAACCTCAACAACCGCAAGCTCTACCGCTACGACGCCACGGCGGCGACCGCGGCGAAGCCCGAGGCCGTCGCCGCCATCCCGGATCCGGGCTGTCCGGCGGCGGCGGACTGGCGCCCGTTCGGCCTCGGTCTGCGTGACGGCGTCGGCTACGTCGGCGGGGTGTGCTCCGGCGAGTCCACCGGGAAGCTCTCGGACCTGCGCGCCGTGGTCATGCCCTTCGACCTCGGCACCGGGGCGTTCCGCAAGCCGGTGCTGGACCAGCCGCTGGACTACCCGCGCCAGTCCACGGTCGGCGGTGGCCCGTGCGACGGCGCGGGCTGGTTCCCGTGGACGAGCACCTACCCGGACTCGCAGAACGGCCGTCCGTGCGGCAACTCCACCATCGCCAACCCCGAACCGGAGTTGGGTGAGATCGACTTCGAGTCCGACGGCTCGATGCTGCTGGCCTTCCGCGACCGCTTCGGCGACCGCGCGCCGGCCGGTCCCACGCCGGGCTCCGCCGCCGTCGTCATGTCGGGCGGTGACCTGAACAAGGCCTGTTCGGTGGACGACATGTATGTGATGGACACCAACAACGGCTGCGGGCGGTCCCCCAGGGGCACCCGTTTCTTCGACACCAGCTGGGGTGGTCACCGCAACACGGCGTTCGCCGGCATGGCGCTCTCCAAGGTCGAGAACACCATCGCGGTCTCCGCTTTCGACCCCAACCACACCGCTCTCGGGTACGGCACATCGTTCCTCCAGCGCGACGGCACGCAGGACCCGAAGTTCGGCCTGCGCCTCAACCCGCCGGGTGCCGTGGCCCCGTTCGGCAAGGGCGCCTCGATGGGCGACCTGGAGGTGCTCTGCGACCAGGCCCCGCTCCAGATCGGCAACCGGGTCTGGTACGACCCCGAGCGCAAGGGAATCCAGAACCCGGGCCAACGCCCGGTCGTGGGAGCGACCGTCAACCTGTACGACGAGTCGGGCAAGCTCGTGGGAACGACGGAGACGACGGCGCGCGGCGAGTACTACTTCGACGACTCCAATGTCACCGGAGGTCTCCGGCCGAGGACCAAATACACCATCCGCCTCGACAAACCGGCCGACTACGCCGAGGGCGGTCCGCTCCACCAGTGGGTGCCCACGGAAGCGGATGTCGGCGACAACCACTTCATCGACTCCAAGGGCATCGTCCCGCGCAGCGCGCGCTACCCGGAGCGGGCGCTGACCACCGGCGGGCCCGGGGAGAACGACCACACCTACGACTTCGGCTTCCGGCAACAGGAGGGCGAGCTGCGGCTGGTCAAGCACGACCAGCACGGCAGAGCGCTGGCCCACGCGAAATTCCAGCTGTGGAAGGAGACGAACGGCTCCGACGAACTGCAGACCACCGGTGAGGACCCGGACACGAAGGTCGGCAAGCCCTGCACCACCCGGACCGACGGCATCTGCCGCGGCACCGGCACGCCGGGCACGTACTACTGGCAGGAGGTCAGCCCGCCCGAGGGTTACGCCGCACCGAAGGAGCCCGTGTTCGGGCCGCTGGTGCTGACCGCCGAGAACCTCGACGACGGGGTCTCGGTGACAGCGGTCAACCGACGGCTCCACACCACCGAGCCGACGCCGAAACCGACGAAGCCGGTGCCGGGTGGGGACAAGCCGGATTGGCCGAACGCTCCGGGCGCACCCGGTGAACCCGGCCACACCTCCCACTCGGGTATGGCGTCCACGGGTATGAGTCAGGCGGTTCAGCTGGCTCTGGCCGGCTGCGTCGCGCTCACCGGCCTCGGTGCGGCCCTGGTCGTACTGATGCGCAGGCGAAGGGCACAGCACCACTAGGGCCCTTCGTTTGGATCACGCGAGCCCGGCCTGAACCGAACGAGAGGCCCTGGGGTCCTTCGTTTGGATCGGGCCGGGTCGGGCGGGTTCGCGGACCAGCCGTTCACGAACCCGCCCTCCCGCATGACCGACTCCCGCATCACCGACCGATGAGAGAAGGCGACCGCATGGCGCGGAAGAGGAAGACCGACGGCCGTACGCCGCGTCGGGCCCTCTGGTTGAGAACACTGATCGCGATCACGGCGTGCGGTGCCGCGGTGGGCGGCCTGGCCGCCTACCGCAGCCACTCCGACGGCTCCGCCACGGCCGAGCGGCCGGTGACGACGGAGGAGGCGTCCAGGCTGGCGCTGTCGCGGCTGAATCTGTACCGGGCCAGTCCCGTGGCGGTGACCCTGACCGCCGCCGAGGGCGGCGGCGTGGTGGTGCGGGTCAAGGGGGTCGTGGACTACCGGGCCCATCGGGCCGTGGGGAGCTACCAGGTCACCGGATCGACCGGGTCCTCCGGCGCCTCCGGGCCGCCCGTCACCGGGCAGCTCGATCGCGGGCTGATCGTCTGGGACACCGGCGGCCTCGGCCTGGCCCCCGTGCCCGAGGACGACAGCGGACCGCCCTGGCAGCAGGCCGGGCACATCCCTCGCTCGGGCTGGTCCTCGCGCTCCTACACCAGCGATCCGCTGGACGCCGGGCTCCAGTTGCTGATCGGGCTCGGGGCGGACCGCCCCGACAACCCGATGCTGCTCGCCCAGTCCGGGGCCCGATGGCTGGGCCGTGATCGCATCGACGGCCGCGGCTACGACCGGTTCGCCGGGCCGCGCGCCCAGGGTGCCACCCCCCGTGCGGGTTCCGACGGCGGACGGTCTCCGCTGACCTACTGGGTCGACGGTGACGGCGGCCTGCGGCGGGTGACGATGCGGATGCCGGGCCTGGGGACTCCGACCACCGTGGAGTTCTCCGGGCGCGAGAGCCGCGCGAAACTCCCCGAGGCGCCGTGGGGCACCGGCTGAGACCCGGGTTGCCGGTGCGCTCCGGCTCACCCCGCGGCGCTGTCGTGCTCAGCGCGGGCGCGGCACCGCGTCCACGTCCTTCGGGAGCGGATACGTGGCCGGGTCGACGGCCCCGGGCAGGCCGGTCGCCGGGCTGCCCGGGGCCGTCGGGTCCGGCATGGACGGCTGGGCGGGCGGGGCCGGCACCTCACTGAACGGGACGCCGGGCGGCGGCTGCACCGGAGCGGTCCGGCCGGTCGGAAGTGCGCCCCCGTCGCGGGCGCCGCAGCCCGCGCGTCCCTCCAGGCCGTCCGGGCTCTGGGTGCCTGGCCGGTTGCCCGCGAAACAGTTGCCGGGGTCGGCCGAGGCCAGTACGAGGTCGACGCCGTTGCCGGTGGCGCGGTTTCCTTCGACCCGGTTGCCGCTCGCCGGGTGCCCCGGCGGGTCGGTGACCACCACTCCGGCCGCCCGGTTGCCCCGGATCAGGTTGCGCTGGACGCGGTTCGCGGTGCCGCCGCCGATACCGATGCCGATACCGAAGCCCCCGTCGGCCTGCTCGGGTGTGTCGGCGGCGTTGTTGTCGGCCACCACATTGCCCGCGATCACCGCGCCGTGCTGCGGGGCGAGGGCCTCCAGATCGTTGGAGTTGACCGTGACACCGACCCGGTTGCGGGCGACGCGATTGCCCAGCACCGACAGGCCGTCCGAGGCGTTGGTCAGTTCGATGCCGACCGCGTTGCGCTCCACGGTGTTGCCGCGGACGACGGTGGAGCAGGGCTTGCACTGGCCGACGTAGATGCCGGAGTCGGCGTGTCCGGAGGCGTAGGAGTCCTCGATCACTCCGTCGCGCGCGTCGAAGGCGTAGATGCCGTACAGGCCGTTGTTGTACGCCGTGACCCGGGTCGCGCGGAATCCGCGGACGGCGGGGAAACGGGTGGTGTCCAGCGGGTCGTAGGCGGAGCCGCCGGCGCCGCGCTGCTGCAACCGCTCGTCGGTGACCCCGGTGAACAGGACGCCGTTGGCGAGGTAGCCATGCACGGTGAGGTTCTCCACCACCGAGCCCGCGCCGGTCACGGTGATGCCGTTGGCCAGACGCACACCGCCGTCGAAGACCACCTTGTTGCGGTCCGTTCCGCGCAGGACCACGCGGGGCTTGGTGAGACGTACGCTCTCCCGGTACACACCGGGGCCGATCAGTACCGTCTCGCCCTCGCGGGCGGTGTCCACCGCCTGCTGCACCGAGCGGAAGTCCTGCGGGACGCGCAGCACACTCCCCGCCGGATGCCGTGCGTCGCCGGGGGCCGGTTCCGTGCCGGAGCATCCGGTGGCCGCCAGCGCGAGCGGGACGATCAGTACCGACAGACGCGACACCGCCCGGAACACCGCTTTCGGGACGGTCGAGGCGTTCAACTGGCGTAATGCAGACAGGGTTTGCATGGAGGATGTTTTATCGTCTCCAATGGGCTCATGCCCACCCGACACGGAAATGAGCAGGATCCGCCCCGCCCCGCGGCAACCGGTGTCGGGCGGCGCCGGGCACTGCTAGCCGCCGGAGCGGTGCTCGCCGCCGGGGCCGGCGCGGCGGCCGACGAACTGGCGAGGGGCGACCGGCCGGCCGGCCGGGCCACCGCCGGCCCCCCGCCGGCCGAGGACGCGATCCCCTTCCGCGGCGCCCGGCAGGCAGGTGTCACGGCGCCCCAGCAACCGGCGACGCACCTGCTGTCCTTCGACCTCCCCCGGACCTCGGCCGCCGCCGACCGGAAGGTTCTTCGCGGTGTCCTGGCCGCGCTGAGCGGCACGCTCGCCTCCGCCGCCGCCGACTCCCCGCCGGACGCGCGGCTGCAGGGCGGTGGCACGACCCGGCTCACCTCCCTGGTCGGCGTCGGCCCCGCCCTCGCCGCCCGGCTGGACCTCGATGTCCCGGCCTCGCTGGCGGAGTTGCCGCCGTTCCCCGGCGACCGCCTCGACCCGCGCCGCAGCAACGGCGATGTCCTGGTCCAGCTGAGCGCGGCCGACCGCTGGACGCTCGCCGTCGTCGCCGAACTCGTCGCCGCCGCCGCTCACACCGCGGGCGCCGTGCCGCGCTGGTCGCAGTCCGGCTTCCTGCCCCACACTCCCCCGGGCACCACCCCGCGCAACCTGTTCGGTTCCAAGGACGGCACCGCCAACCCCGATCACGAGGCTGCCGAGCAGTGGGTCTGGGGCCCGCCCGGGGCCCACGAGGACGGCACCGTTCTGGTCTACCGCCGGATCCACATGGACGTGAAGGGCTTCGCGGCCCTCTCCGAGGACCGGCGCGACCGGGTGATCGGCCGCCGTGCCCGGGACGGAGTCGCTCTCACCGGCACCGCCGAGCGCGACGAGCCGGACATCTACGCCAAGAACCCCGACGGTTCCTACGTCATCCCCGCCACCGCCCACGTGCGCCTCGCCAGCCCCCGCTTCGACGGCGGTGCCCGTATGCTCCGCCGCAGTTACAGCTACGACGACGGACCGGGCGACCGCGGCCTCCTCTTCTGTGCCTTCATGCGCGACGCCGCCCAGTTCACCCGCGTCCAGAACCGGCTGGCCGGCCGCGACGCCCTCAACCCGTTCCTCCAGCACCGGGCCTCGGCCGTGGCCTACGTCCTGCCCGGTGCCGGATCCGCCGGGACTCTCGGCGAACGGCTCTGGGCATGACGCCCCTTGGCCCACGCGTTCACCGCCCCGGCGCGCTCAGCCCGCGACGCGGGCCATCCACTCCTCGACCTCGTCCGCCGACCGGGGCAGCCCCGCCGACAGGTTCTCGTGGCCGTCGTCGGTGACGACCAGGTCGTCCTCGATCCGGACGCCGATGCCGCGCCATTCCTCGGGCACGGTGAGGTCGTCCGGCTGGAAGTACAGGCCGGGCTCGACGGTGAGGACCATGCCCGGCTCCAGTGCGCCGCCGACGTACTCCTCGTTGCGGGCCTGCGCGCAGTCGTGGACGTCCAGACCGAGCATGTGGCCGGTGCCCGCCATGGTGAAGCGGCGCTGGAGGCCGAGCTCGTACGCGCGGTCGGCGGGTCCTTCGACGAAGCCCCACTCGACCAGCCGTGCCGCGAGGTGGCGCTGGGACGCCTCGTGGAAGTCCCGGTACGCGGCGCCCGGCTTCACGGCCGCCATGCCGGCTTCCTGGGCCTCGTACACCGCGTCGTAGACCTTGCGCTGCAGAGGAGTGAAGGTGCCGCTGATCGGCAGTGTGCGGGTGACGTCGGCGGTGTAGAGGGTGTGCGTCTCCACACCGGCGTCGAACAGGAGGAGCTCCCCCGGGCGCACCGGACCGTCGTTGTCCGTCCAGTGCATGATCGTGGCGTGCTCGCCCGCCGCGCAGATCGAGCCGTAGCCGACGGCGTTGCCCTCCAGGCGTGCGCGGCGGAAGAAGGTGCCCTCGATCCACCGCTCGGACGACGCGATCGCGCCGGAGAGCTCACCGATCGCGTCGGTGAACCCGCGCACCGTGGAGTCGACGGCCTTGCGGAGCTCACCGATCTCCCAGTCGTCCTTGACGAGACGGAGGTCGCTGAGCGCCTCCTCCAGTTCGTCGTCGCGCTCCTCGTCGGTGGTGACGGCGGCTTCGAGGGACGGGTCGACGCCCCGGACGATCCGGGTCGGCGCGCCGGAGGCGGCGGCCAGGTCGGCGGCCGCGGTGCGGACGTCCCGGCAGGGCAGGCCGAGCACCAGCTCCGACTCGGCGAGGGAGCGGCGACGTCCCATCCACAGTTCCGCCGTGGCGCCGGTCCAGAACTCGTCGTTGTCCCTGCCGTCCCGCGGCAGCTGGTAGCAGTAGGCGTCGTGGCCGCCGTCCGCCCGGGGTTCGAGCACGAGGGCGCCGTCCCGGGCCTGGTCCCCGGTCATGTGCACATAGCCGGTGTACGGGCGGAACGGGTATGTGTCGTCGTTCGAACGGGTCTTGAGGTTCCCGGAGGGGATCACCAGGCGTTCGCCCGGGAAGCGCCCGGAGAGCGCGGCACGGCGGCGGGCCGCGTACGGGGCCTGCTCGTCGAGTCGCAGGTCGTGCCGCTCGGTGTCCGCCCAGCCCGTCCGCATCAGAGCAGACAGTTCCTCGGAGATCCCTGAGTAGAGACCGTTCTTTCGCCCCTTGGCCACTGCGTACGCCTTCCTCTGGGTGGGTTCCTCGGCGGCGAGCGGTGCGGCTCGGCGCCCTCGCCGGACGCTATCCGCCGCGGACCGTCTTCGGCGCCGAGGAGTGCCACTGGCACGGATCGGCCACATCGGCCGGCCGGAGGTGTCGATAATGGGGCATATGACGAACGCGAGACTGGGTGAGGCGCTTCGGCTGCTGGGCATCGGTGAGGAGGCGAGCCGGGTGTATCTGGCGCTGCTCGAACTGGCCCCCGCCCCGTTGGGCGCGATCGCCGCCTCGGCCGGTCTGGACGGCGCGGATCTGGACGCCGCGTACGGGGCGCTGGTCGACGCCGGGCTGGCCGGCGCCGCAGCGGAGGACGGGGACGTGGTGGCCCCGGTTCCGCCGACCGCCGGCCTGGAGATCCTGGCCCGGCACCGTGCGGCCGAGGTCGAGGAGTCGCGCATCACCGTCGGGGGCGCCTTCGATTCGTTCCGGCGGCAGCGGCTGGCCGCGTACAACGACAATCTCGTCGAGGTCGTCACCGGCGATGCCATCGGCCCCAGGATTCGTCAGGCCTGGGCCAGCGCCCGCGACCAGATCCGGCAGTTCGAGTCACCGCCGTACTTCCCGCTGGCGGAGGCCACGGACGACGGGCTGGCCACCCTCGCCAGAGGGGTGACGCAGCGGGTCGTGTACTCGCGGGAGTCGCTGGAGCACCCGGGCCATCTGAAGGACGTCATCGAACCGTGCATCAAGGCCGGTGAGCAGGCCCGGGTGCTGCCGTCGGTGCCGGTCAAGCTGGTGATCATCGATGAGGCGTACGCACTGGTGTCACTGTCGATCCAGGAGGCGGACGTACACAACACCATGCTGATCGTGCAGCCGTGCGGGCTGCTCTCCGCGCTCATGGCGCTGTTCGAGCAGTCCTGGCACAACGCGCTGCCGTTCCACGGTCACACCACTCGCCCGGGCGGCCTGCAACCCGCCGACCGGCGTCTGCTGTGGCTCCTCGCGGGAGGAGCGGGCGACGACGTCATCGCCCGCGAGTTGGACATCAGCCGCCGTACGCTCTTCCGCCGGCTGCAGATCCTGATGGCCCGGCTGGGCGCCGCGAACCGGTTCCAAATGGCCCTGCAGGCCCAGCGCAACGGCTGGCTGTGATGCCGCCCTGCCGCTGTGCGTCCAACGCTAATACGAGGTAAGGCACTTGGAGATCCTCCGACTCCTCCGCCGACCGGGTCACCCGCGCATCGCAGCCCTCTGAGGCGCCGGCGTGGCCCCGGACCGCCGAGGGCTTCGTGGTCGCGCTCGGCAACCACACCGACACCTCACGTCGGTGCCGCGGCCTCGACGGCAACGAACGCTGGAACACCGGCCGGAGCACCGCGCAGCGGGAGGCCGACCCGCTGTTTCCCGGCCTAGCGGTACAAGGACAACAAGCGCGTCGTGGGCGCCAGCCTGCACAAACCGAGGCCGACCCCGATCCTCCGGCGGGCACGCGCGCGGGCGCGGCCCTCACCCCGACAGGCGTCGGCGGTGACGGCAGAAGGTGTGGCGGCCGCCGCGGTCGCGACGGGACAGCTCCTGGCGCAACACCCACTTAGGCTAGGCTAAGTTAAGCGAGATCGGTGATTCGGCCGAACGACCAGGGTGGGGGCAGACATGGGACCGGTCGTCACGGAGCGCGCGAGCGCGCGTCCGTCCGCGAGGCCACACTTCCGGCCGGAGGAACCGCGAAGCGGCACGGTCGTCGTCAAGTTCGGCGGCAACGCCATGGTGGACGCGGAGCTGCAACGGACCTTCGCACAGGACGTCGTGGAGCTGTGGCACACGGGCCTGCGCCCGGTCGTCGTCCACGGCGGCGGCCCACAGATCAGCTCGATGCTCGACCGCCTCGGCCTGGAGACCCGCTTCGAGGCGGGCCTGCGGGTCACCACTCCGGAGACCATGGAGGTGGTGCGCATGGTGCTGAGCGGCCGGGTCCAGCGGGAACTGGTCGGCCTCATCAACACCCATGGGCCCTATGCCGTGGGCATGACGGGGGAGGACGCGCACACCATGACGGCGGTGCGGCGGCCGGCCCGGGTGGACGGCCGGGCAGTGGACATCGGCCTCGTCGGTGAAGTCGTGGACGTCAACCCGGGCATGGTGGGCACGCTCCTGGAACAGGGACACATCCCGGTGGTCTCCCCCGTGGCGCGGGGCGAGGACGGAGAGGTCTACAACGTCAACGCCGACCTGGCCGCGTCGGCACTCGCCGTGGCCCTCGGTGCCGAGCGGCTGGTGATGCTCACCGATGTGGCCGGGCTGTACGCGGACTGGCCGCACAGCACCGAGGTGGTGGAGCAGCTGACGGCCGATGCGCTGGACGGGCTGCTGCCGGGGCTGGCCGGCGGAATGCTGCCGAAGATGGAGGGCTGCCTGCGGGCCGTCCGCGGCGGAGTCCGCAAGGCGAAGGTGCTCGACGGCCGCGTACCGCACGCCGTGCTCCACGGCGTCCTCGGCGAGACCGGCCCCGGCACCACGGTGGTTCCCGGCGACGGCCCGGACCACGGCGAAGACGCCGCCTGACCCGGGCCCGGACCCGTGGTCAGAGAATCGTCGAAAGGATCCGCGCGTTGCGACGGGGGTCCAGGGACTTTGCCCAGGACGTGGGTGCCGAGCGCGCGGCCGTGGGCACGAAGCCGTACTGGAGGAACAGGTCACCACCGCCGGTCGTCGCCGTGAACAGGGCGCCGAGCGACCGGGCGCGGGCCGTGGCCAGCGCGGCGCGCAGGAGCCCGGCGCCCACCCCGTACCCCTGCCGGTGCCCGGCCACACAGAAGTTGTACAGAACGCCCACGGCACCGTGCGCCTCTCCCGGGCCCGCCGGGTACACCCGCAGGCCGACGGCGCCCTCGACGGGGCACCCGGGCCCCTGCGCCACGAGAAAGTCGGCCGCGTGGACGGCGTAGAGCGCGGCGGGCCGCTCCCGCAACGCCCCCGAACGGACGAACGGCCGTGACAGTACGGCGAGTTCGGCGGCGTCCTCCGCGCGGGCGGGACGCACGGAATGTGTCGCCACGGGAAGCGCGGGGAACGCGGGGAACGCGGGACGCAGTGGGGCGGGGCGCGACGGGGCATGGCGCGGCGGGGCCGTGATCAAGACTTTCCTCACTCGGTTCACGACCGGAACCCGGTTCACGACCGGAACCCGGCCGATCGGAACCCGGTTCGCGGTCGGAGATCTGCTCGCCGCGGTGCCGCTCCGAGGCGACGGAGGCAGCCACCGACGAGCCCTTCCCGCAGGCGAGGGCGGGGTTACGCCGTGCCGGTTCAGTCGGTGGCCGCCGCGAGGGACCGGGGGCGCAGATCGGTCCAGTGGGTCTCGATGTACTCCAGGCAGGCCTCTCGGCTGTTCTCGTCGAAGGCGATCGTCCAGCCGCCGGGCACCTCGGCGAAGGAGGGCCAGAGCGAGTGCTGCCCCTCGTCGTTCACCAGGACCAGGAAACGGCCTTCGGGGTCGTCGAAGGGATTGGTGCTCATGTGTCGGGGCCTCCTCGGGGCCGACGGGCCGGTGACGGCGGCGTCGTGAGTGTGCGTCAGGGCTCGGGTGCGGGCGGTATCGGAAACAGAGGGAGCCAAGTCATTAGGTTAGGCTCACCTAATACCGACTGAGCCTAACCTCTTCCCCTTCCCTCTCACAAGGAGACGCCGATGCACCTGGTGAGCCCCTTCGCCGGGTTCGGACTGCCCGGCGAGCCCGGCACCGACGAGTTCTGGGCGGTGGCCCGGACCCCCGTGTCGGTACCCGCCGACGGCGGCGGCTGGCGGACCCTGTTCCTCCGGCGCGGCGGCGAGGCCCTCATCGACTTCGAGAGCTGGTCGCCGCCGGTCCCCCTGCGCCGGTGGGCCGACACGGACTGCTGGTACGCCGAAGTGCGGATGCCCGCACGGCTGCGGGTCACCTACCGGTTCATCGCGGACGGCGCGGCCTGCGCCGATCCGTTCAACCCGGTCGGGGCCGGCGGCGACCGGTCCATCGCCGCGACCCCGGACGCCCCGGCCCAGCCGCACTGGCCGGCCGTGGGCGCCGACGACGTACTGCCGCTCCCCCGCACCCGGCTCCGCTGGGCGAGCGAGCGGCTCGGCGGCCGGCGCACCGTGCGCGTCCACCCGGTGGGCGGCGGCGGGCCGTTGGTCCTGCTGCTCGACGGGGACGACTGGCTGCATCTGCACCCGGCGACGACCGCGTTCGAATCGGCCGCGGCCTGCGGCGAGATGCCGCCCGTCACCCTGGTCTTCCTGCCGTCCAAGGACCGGCAGGCCGAATTCGGCTGCAGGCCCGAGCTGTGGGAGGCGGTCCGGGACGAACTGCTGCCGCTGGTCGCGGAATCCGGTGTCCCCGCCGACCCGGACCGACTGGTGGTGGCCGGGCAGAGCCTGGGCGGGCTGAGCGCGCTGTACGCGGCGCTGGAGTTCCCGGACCTGGTCTCGCGGGTCGCCTGCCAGTCGCCGTCCTTTTGGTGGGCGCCGGGCGCGGCGGACCTGCCGGACCCGTTGGGCGGACCGGTCGGGGGCGCCGTCGTCGCGCGGCTGCGGAGCGGCCCCGACCTGTCCGGTCTGCGCTGCGCGTTCGACGTCGGGGAGCACGAGACGCGGATGCTGCCGCACTGCGAGCTGACCGAGGCGCTGACCGAGCGGGCCGGTGCGACGGTACGGGTGTCGCGGTCGGCCTCGGACCACGACCGGGCGGGCTGGCGCCACGCCCTGCTCAGGGATGTCGCCTGGGCCCTCGCCTGAGCGGTGCCGGGGACGTGCATGAGACACGTCCCCGGCACCGGCCTCTCAACGGGCCACGGCCAGGCAGTAGTTCTCGTCGCCGGCCAGCAGGTTGCGGTGGGTGTCCTCGGCGGTGACGACCCCGTCGTCCAGGACGAGCACCCGGTCCGCGGCGTCCAGCAGGGCCGGGCTGCTGGTGAGCACCACCGTGGTGCGGCCGCGGCGCAGCTTCGCGACATTGCGGGCGATGAGCTGTTCGGTGACCGCGTCGACGGCCGTCGTCGGGTTGTGCAGGACCAGCACATCGGCGTCGGCGGCCAGCGCGCGGGCCAGGGAGAGCCGTTGGCGCTGTCCTCCGGAGAGGTTCGCCCCGCGGTCGCGGACCGCGTAGTCGAGCCCGTCGCGGTGGAGGGCGACGACATCGGTGAGCATGGATGCCTCGACGGCTTCGGGGATCGTCCGGCTCGTTCCCGACGGGTCGATGTTGGTGCGCAGCGTGCCCGCGAAGATCTCCCCGTCGTACGGGTTCACCAGCAGGTGCTCGCGGACCGCCTCGACCGACAGGTCCGCCATCGCCTGCCCGCCGACCCGCACCACTCCCGCGTACGCGTCGGGCGCGACGTTCACGGCGAGGACCGACGCCAGGTCGGCCGCCGCCCGCGGCTGGTAGGCGGCGATCGCCACGAACTCCCCGGCGGCCACTTCGAACTTGAGCCCGCTCAGGGCCCCGTACCGGACGCCGTCGACCACCAGGCCGCCACCCGTCGCCGGGCGCTGCGGACCCGGGGTCGTCACCGGCGGCGCGGAGAGCACCAGCGCCATCCGCTCGGCCGAAGCCCGCGCCATCATCACGTACTTGGGCATCTCCGAGAACATCTTGAGCGGTTCGATGATGAACTGCGCGAGGCCCACGGCCATGACGAGTTCCCCGATGGTGATCCGGCCGGCGAACGCCAGCCAGCCCGCCGTCAGGGACACGGCGGCGGCGAGGACCGCGTTGAGGGCCAGCGCGGTGCCCGCGTAGGCGCCGTTCACCCGGGCGACGGTGATCGCCTGGCGCCTGGCGTCCGTGCTGACCCTCCGGTAGGAACCGAACGCGGCGTGGTTGCCGCCGAAGCCGTGCAGCGGGCGCAGGCCGGTGATCAGGTCGGCGACCTTCGCGCCCGCCCGCGCCACCCGGGCCTGCTGTTCGCGGGTACTGGTGCCGATCCGCTTCGACATCACGGCCAGGACCGACAGGATCGCGAAGGTCCCCACGATCACCAGCAGGCCGAGCCTGATGTCGGCCAGGCTCAGCGCGACCGCGGCGACCACCACCGCGACCAGGGAGCTGATCAGCAGCGGCACCACCTCGATGATGTCGGCGGTCTGGTCGGCGTCCTCGGTGGCGATGGTGAGCACCTCGCCGGACTTCAGGTCGATGTCCCTGGCCACCGGCTGGAGCCCGCAGGCGGCCACCCGCACCCGCCAGCGGTGCGCCTCGGTCGTGTTGGCCTTCTGCAGGACGCGCATGCCGAACCGCCACGACAGCGAGACCGTCGTGATGATCACGGCCAGCGCGCCGATCGACAGACCGAGCGCACCGGGACTGCGGTCCTGCATGGTGTGCTCGACGATCAGGCCGAGCGCGATGGGGAAGGCCGTCTCCCCCGCCTGGTACAGGCCCATGAGGACGGTGCCCCGGACCATGGGGCCCACATTGCGGCGCAGCGCGGTCCGCAGGATCTCCGCCCCCGGCCGGGGGCGCTGCGTGTCAGGAGTTTTCATCAAGGTGGCGGGCAATCGCTTCCGGGGTTCGCAGGGTGAACAGATCACGGATCGTGATCACAGGACCGTACTCCCGGCGGAGCAGCCCGGTCAGCCGCACCGCCAGCATGGAGTGCCCGCCGAGGGACACGAAGTCGCTCACCGCGCTCACCTCGTCGTCGTCCAGGTCGAGCGCCTCGGCGAAGTACTCGCAGACCACGGTCTCGGTCCCGGTCTCCGGGCCGCGTTCGCCGGCCGTGGTCAGTGCGCCGAGCGGCCTGGCCTCCGGCAGTGCCCCGGTGTCGGCCTTCCCGTTCACGGTCAGCGGGATGCTGTCGACCTGGGCGTAGTGCGTCGGACGCAGGAAGTCCGGCAGAGCCGCGCCCACTTCGGCGGCGACCCGCGCCAGGTCGGCGCCGTCCAGTACGAGATAGGCGGCCAGCCGGTACGCGCCGTCGACCTGCGGGTCGGGCTGGGCGACCGCTGCGGCCAGACGCACCGCCGGGTGCGCCGCGAACACCGCCTCGACCTCGCCGAGTTCGACCCGGTGTCCGCGGATCTTGACCTGCTGGTCGGTGCGGCCCAGATATGTCAGGTTCCCGTCGGTCCGGCGGATCACCAGGTCCCCGGTGCGGTACATGCGCTCGCCGGGGGCGCCGAACGGGCAGGCGACGAAGCGGTGCGCGGTCTGGGCGCTCTGCCCGAGGTAGCCGCGCGCGATGCCGATGCCCGATACGTACAGCTCGCCCGGGACTCCGTCGGGCAGCGGTCGCAGCCACGGGTCCAGTACGTACACCTCGGTGTTGTCGATCGCCACGCCCACCACCGGGTCCTGGCACTCGAAGGTGCCGACGCCGAGGGTGTTGATGGTGTACTCGGTCGGCCCGTACAGGTTGTAGCCGACCGTCCCCTCGGTTCCGGCGAGCCGCTGCCAGAGCGTCGGGGTGACGGCCTCGCCGCCCAGCAGTACCAGTGCCGGGCGCCGTCGCGGGTTGTCGAGCAGGCCCTCGGCCACCAGCTGCTGGGCGTAGGTCGGGGTCACGTTGATGACGTCGATCCCGTGCTCACCGCAGTACTCGACGAGCCGGGGGGCGTCGCGGCGCAGTTCCTCGTCGCAGATGTGGACCTCGTGGCCGTCGGCGAGCCACAGCAGTTCCTCCCACGACATGTCGAACGCGAACGACACGGTGTGGGCGATGCGGAAGACCCGGTGGCCGTGCTCGGCGAGCACCGGTTCGAAGATCCGTCGCCGGTGGTTGATCAGCATGTTGGTGAGCCCGGCGTACTCGGTCACCACACCCTTGGGCTTCCCGGTCGAGCCGGAGGTGTAGATCGTGTACGCGGGGTGCCGCAGGCGGTCCGGGTCGTCCGGCGCGAACGTCACGTACGGATCGGCCGCGGGCAGCGGGCGGTCCAGCTCGATCAGGTCGCCGCTCAGCCGGGGTGACACCGCGCTCACGGTGAGGATCACCTCGGGCCGGGCGTCCGCGACGATCGCCGCGATCCGCTCGTCCGGGTGGTCCAGTTCCAGCGGTACGTAGGCGGCGCCGACGCGCAGCACGGCGAAGAGCGCCACGATGGAGTCGAGGGAGCGCGGGACCGCGAGGCCCACGGCCGTCTCGGGTCCGATGCCGCGCGCGGCGAGCACCCCCGCCACCGCCCGGCTGCGTTCCTGGAGCTGGGCGAAGGTCAGCGTCGAGCCGTGGGCGACGAGCGCGACCCGCTGCGGATCGCGGTCCGCGGCCCGGTCGAAGCGGTCGACGACGGTGTCGGTGCCGATGTCGGTGCGTGCGGCGGGCCCGGGGGCCGGGGCCGGTCCCGGCAGCGCGCCCAGCCGGCCCGTGGACCGGGCAAGGTCCTCCAGCACCCGCAGGTACTCGTCGAGGAGACGGCGGGCGCCGTCGGGGTCGTCGTCGCGGTGCTCCAGCTTGACCGTGAGCCGGTCGCCGGGCGTGACGACCCAGGTGAACGGGTAGTGCGTGGAGTCGTCGGCCCGCACCGAGGTGATGCCGTGCCGGGCGTTCATCTCGGCGAAGGCGTCCAGGTCCAGGAAGTTCTGGAGCACGAACAGGTTGTCGAACAGGGTGTCGTGGCCGCCGGCCCGCTGGATCTCGCCGAGTCCCAGGTGCTCGTGTTCCATCGCCTCGACCCGGGCCGCCTGTACGGCGGTCAGATACCCGCCGACCGTGTCGCCGGGCCGGGCACGTGTCCACATCGGCACCGTGTTGAGCAGCACGCCGACGATCCCGTCGTGGCCCTCGCCCTCCCGGCCCGAGACGGTCACGCCGAACACCGCGTCGCTGCGGCCCGTGCGGGCACCGAGCAGCAGGCCGAACGCACCGGTCAGCACCGAGTTCAGGGTGACGCCGTGCACCCTGGCGGCCTCCCGCAGCAGTGCGGAGAGCTCGGCGGACATCGTGTGCGTGAGGGCGCGCGGCAGCGCGTCGGAGAGGGCCGGGGCCGGTCCGGCGAGCAGGGTCGGACCGGACAGGCCGGCCAGGTGCTCCGCCCAGAAGCGGGTCGACACCTCGGGGTCCTTGGCGTCGAGCGCCCGGGCGTACTCCTCGAAGCCCGGCACCGCCGGGGCGGCGACCGGTGCTCCGCCCGCCACGACGGCCTCGTACGCGTCGAACAGGTCCCGCAGCACGATCTCGCGGGACCAGCCGTCCCAGAGCAGCAGGTGGTAGCTGAGCAGCAGGCCGTCCCGGCCGCCGGGCAGCCGCACCACGGTCAGCCGGACCAGTGGCGGCTCGGCGGGGTCGAAGCCCGCCTCGCGGTCGCGGACGCGCAGCGCCTCGGTCTCGGCGTCCGTCGTGAGTTCGACGGTACGGACGTCGACCCGCCGGTCCGCCCTGAGGACCTGGACCGGGTTTCCGTCGTCGTCGGTGGTGAAGCCCGCGCCCACGACCGGGTGGCGTCCGATCACGTACGCCATCGCCTCGGCCAGCGCGCCGGTGTCCAGGCGCCGGTCGAAGGTGAACCAGCTCTGCGCGACGTAGTGTCCGGCCGGGCCGGCCAGCTGGGCCTGGAAGAACAGGCCCCGCTGGAGCGGGGTCACCGGTGCGGTGCGCTCGGCCGTCGCGCAGGCGTCCGCGATGTGTTCCAGCGCGCCGATCCAGTGCCCGGCGATCGCGTCGGGTATGCCCTCGGCGAGGGTGAACTCCGCGTGCAGGCTTCCGGTGGTGTCGTCGGTCCAGGCGTTGACCTCGACGGCGTACGGGCTGTGCTCCTCGCCGCCGGTGAGGTGGAGGGCCCGGGACTCGCCGCCCCGGCCGAGGTAGTTGAACAGCACCTGCGGGCGGGCGGTCAGCAGCGGGGCGGTCTGCGGGTTGAGGTATCTGAGCCGGCCGTAGGCGATGTGCCCGGACTCGTCGGGCTGGCGTTCGGCGAGCTCGCGGGCCGCCGCCACGGGGTCGGTGTGCGCGGTGAGCCGCACCGGTGCGATGGCGGTGAACCAGCCGACGGTGCGGGAGTAGTCGTGGTGTTCCAGGGCCGGGACACGGCCGTGCCGCTCCAGTTCGACCGCGAGATCGGTGGGTGTGGGCTGGACGTGGGTCAGCGCGGTGCGCAGCGCGCCGCAGAGCAGTTCGGTGAGGCCCACGCCGAGTGCGGCGGGGGCGGTGCGGGTCACCAGGTCGCCCGTCCCGGGGGCGAGTACGACCGTAGTCCTCCGCAGGCCCCGGACCTCGGGCAGCAGTGCGGGCGCCCGGAGGGTGGTGATCCAGTGGCCGAGGCCGTCGGTCTCCTGGGCGGACCGGACGGCCAGCGCCTCGGCGTACTCGGCGTACGGCGTGGTCGGGGGTGCCAGGGGCGCGCCGTTCATCGCGGTGGTCAGGTCGTCGAGGAGGATCAGCCAGGACACCGCGTCGACGGCGAGGTGGTGCACGGTGACGACCAGGGTCCGGCTCGCCGCCAGCCAGGAGAACGCGATGACGTCCCCGGCTTCGGGGTCCAGCCGCCCGGCCGCCTCGTTCGCCGCGGCGGTCGCGTCGGCGGCGTCCGACGGAACGACGGTGACCTCGCGGGCGGGTTCGGTGCTCAGCGCCCACACGCCGTGCTCGACGCCCAGCCGGAGCCGGAGCACCGGGTGCGCGGCCACGACGGCGTTGGCGGCGCGCCGGACGTCGGCGAGACCGATGTCCTCGGCCACCGCCAACGCCCGTGCCTGGGCGAACCGGTCGAGCGATCCGCCCAGTTCGCGCCGGCGCAGGACGATCGGGGTCGCCGGCAGCGGGCCGTCCTCGCGGCGGGGCGCCGCGGGCGCCGTCGGCTGCGGGGCGTGCGTGCCCAGGTGGGCGGCGAGCGCGCGCGGTGTCTTCAGCAGGAACACGTCGCGCGGCGCGATCGGCAGGCCGAGCGCCCGGGCCCGGTTGATCACGGTGATGGCGACGATGCTGTCGCCCCCGGCGCCGAAGAAGTCGGTGTCGGCGTCCACGGTGACGCCGGGCAGCGTCTCGGTGAAGATGCCGATCAGCACGGTGAGCGCGGTGCCGGCCGCGGCCACCGGTGCGGTGTCCGGTGCGGTCGGCGTCCCGTCCCCGGCGGCGCGTTCGGCCAGGGCCCTGCGGTCCAGCTTGCCGTTGACCGTCAGCGGCAGTGCGTCGACCGGCAGCACCCGGCCCGGCACCATGTGGACGGGCAGCTTGGCGGCGAGCAGGCCGGTGAGGTCGTCGGGCACCCGGCCCACGACGTGTGCGACGAGGTGGTCGCCGTCGTCCGCCACGGTGACGGCCGCGTCGACGACGCCGTCGATCTCCCGGACCGCGGACTCCACTTCGCCCAGCTCGACGCGGAAGCCCTTGAGCTGCACCTGGTCGTCGGCCCGGCCGGTGAACTCCAGCTCCCCGTCGAGCGTGCGGCGGGCGAGGTCTCCCGTGTGGTACATGCGGGAGCCGTCGGACGCGAACGGGTCGGCCACGAACCGGCCCGCGGTGAGTCCCGGCCGGCCCAGGTAGCCGAGCGACACCTGGTCACCGGCGACGTAGATGGCGCCGACCCGGCCCGGCGGCACCGGCCGCAGCCGGTCGTCGAGCAGATGGACGACCAGGCCGGGGATCGGACCGCCGATCGGGCTGACGTCGTCACCGGCGGCGAAGTCCTCGTCGGTCAGCACCCGGTGGGTGACATGGACGGTGGTCTCGGTGATGCCGTACATGTTGACCAGCTCGGGCGATCCGGTGCCGTACCGCTCGATCCAGCCGCGCAGCCGCCCGAGGTCCAGCGCCTCGCCGCCGAAGACGATCCGGCGCAGTGCGGTGACCGGTTCACCGGCGTGCCGGTCGGCCTCGACGAACCGGTGGAACGCCGACGGGGTCTGGTTGAGGACGGTCACCCCCCGCTCGCGGACCAGCCGGTGGAAGTCGACCGGGGAGCGGGTCAGCGCGTAGTCCGGGACCAGCAGCTCGCCGCCGTGCACCAGGGCGCCCCACAGCTCCCAGACCGCGAAGTCGAAGGAGAAGGAGTGGAACTGGACCCATACGTCGTCCGGGCCGAAGCCCATGTCGGGGGCGGTGTTGGCGAGGAGCGTCACCACGGCGGAGTGCGGGACGGCGACGCCCTTGGGCCGCCCGGTCGAGCCGGAGGTGTAGATCACGTACGCGGGGTCGTGCGGGGCGGCGACGGGCCCGTCGGTGGCCCGCGGCAGCTCGTCCCCCTGGACGAGCACCCGGGCCTTCACGCCCGCGCGGGCCAGCAGCCGGGTGAAGCGGTCCCGCTGTTCCCGGTCCACGAGCACGACCTGCGGGGCGGCGTCGGCGAGAACGTACTCCAGCCGCTCGTCCGGGTACGCCAGGTCCAGCGGCACGTACGCGCCGCCCGCGGTGACGGTCGCGACCAGCGCGACGACCTGCTCCACGGAGCGCGGGACGGCGACGGCGACCCGCTTGCCGGAGCCGATCCCCGCCGCGCGCAGGATCGAGGCCAACTCCGTTTTGGCTACGGCCAGTTCACCGTAGCTCAGGGACCGGGTGGCGCCGTCCAGGGCGCACTGGGTGACGGCGGTGGCCGCCGGGTCACGGCGCGCGGCGGCGTCGAACAGCTCGCCCAGGGTCGCCGGAGGGACCGGCGCCGGGCGCCGGGCGGCATCCGGGGCCAGGTCACCGACCGGGGCGTCCGGGCGGTCCAGCAGGCCGGTGAGCGTCTCGCCGAAGGAGCGCAGGATCGCCCCGGCGGTTGCCTCGCGCAGCAGCTCACCGTCGTAGATCAGACTGAAGCGCGGCCGGCCCTCGGACGTGCGCTCCACCACCAGCGTCAACGGGTAGTGCGGAGCACCCTCGTTGACGATCCCGGAGACGGTCAGGGTGTCGTCGTCGCCGCGCAGCGCGGCCAGGTCGGTCGCGACGTCGAAGACCACCAGGGTGTCGAAGAGGGGGCCGGTGCCGGCCTGGCGGCCGATCCTGGCCAGTGAGACGTGCTGGTGCGCCAGCACCGTGCTCTGGTGTTCCCTGACCGTGGCGAGCAGTTCGCGCGCCGTGGTTCCTTCGGACCAACGGGCACGCACCGGAACGGTGTTGATGAACAGGCCCACCATGTCCCCGATGCCGGGCAGTTCCGCGTCACGCCCGGAGACGGTGGAGCCGAAGACGACGTCGTCGGCGCGCAGGATGCCGCCCAGGGTCACCGCCCACGCGCTGTGCACGGCCACGCTCAGGGGCACCCCGGCCGACCGCGCGGCGGCGTCGATGTCGTCGGCGGGCTCGACGGCGATGTCGGCGAACCGTTCGGAGGGGGTGTGCCCCTCGGCGACCAGCGAGGGGCCGGGCAGTGCGGCGAGTTCGCCGCGCCACACCCGGTCGCTCTCGTCCTGGTCGCGTGCGGCGAGCCAGCCCACGTAGTCGCGGTAGCCGCCGAGCGGGTGCACGGTGCCCGGTGCGTGGTACTCGGCCAGCAGCGCGCGGAGCATCGGCGGTACGGACCAGCCGTCGGCGATGATGTGGTGCACGGTCTGCACCAGCACGTTGCGCCCGGAGCCGGTGCGGATGAGCGTGTAGCGCATCAACGGCCCGGTGGCCAGGTCGAATCCGGCGCGGCGGTCCCGCTCGGCGTGCTCGCGGATCTCGTCGTCGGTGATGGCGGGGCGGTCCAGCACGGTGAACGGAGCCGGCGTGCCGCTTTCGAGCACGGAGACCACCCGGCCGTCCGCGAGGGCGGTGAACCGGGCGGCCAGGTTGGGGTACAGCGTGAGCAGCCGGGTGGCCGCCGCCGCGAGCCGGCCGGCGTCCACGTCGCCGTCCAGGGTCAGCAGTTGCTGTTCGACGTAGCTGCCGGTCGCGTCGTCGTCGAAGACCGAGTGGAAGTACAGGCCCTCCTGGAGGGGGGTCAGCGGCAGGACGTCGCGCAGCGCGGGGCCGTCCAGGTCGTCGACGTCGGCCTGGGTGAGTTCCACCAGCGGGAAGTCGCTGGGGGTGTGGCCGCCCTCTTCGAGCGCGGCCAGGGTGGTCAGGGCGGACCGGAAGTACCGGCCGAGGGTGGTGATGTCCTCGTCGGTGAACATCCCCTCGGGCCAGGAGATGGTGGTGACCAGCCGGTACTCGCCGTCGGTGCCGGGTTCGGCGATCGCGTTGAACTCCAGGGCGCGCGGCAGCCGCATCCTCGGATCCCGCTTCTCGCCCAGCTGGCCTGTGGTGTGGGCGAGTTGCCAGTCGCCGCCGATGCCCGCGTCGAAGCGGCCGAGGTAGTTGAACAGCACCTGCGGTGCCGGGGTGGCCGGTCCGGCCCCGGTCAGGTGGTGCAGGACGCCGTAGGAGACGCCGTTGCCCGGCACCCGGGCGAGGTCCTCCTTGACGGCCTTGAGTGCGGCGGCCAGGTACGCGGGTGCGGTGAGGTCGGCCGCCGCGCCGGGGTCCACGGTGACCGGGAACAGCGTGGTGAACCAGCCGACGGTACGGGACAGTTCGGGCTCGAAACCGGCGGCTTCGGCCACCACACCTCCCTCCCGGCCGTGTCCCTCCAGCTCGATGTGGGCGAAGGTCTGGTCCTGGCCGCGGTCGCGGCGCCACCGGGCGAGGGTGACGGCGAGCGCGGTGAGCAGTACGTCGTTGACGCCCGCGTGGAACCTCGCGGGGACGGCGCCCAGCAGCGCGGCCGTGTCCTCGGGCCCGATGCCGACGGTCCTGGTCCGCTCCCGGGCGACGGTGTCCGCCCCGGTGTGCGCACGCCTGCCCAGCGGTGCGTCCGCGCCCGGCAGCGGCCGCTCGTAATGGGTGCGGTCCGCATCGAAGTCCGTGCGCGCCAGCAACTGCGTCCATCGCCTGAACGACGTGCCCGCCCGCGGCAGTTCGACCGGGGCGCCCGAGGCGTACCGGCTCCATGCCGTGGCCAGATCGTCCATCAGGATCCGCCAGGACACACCGTCGATCACGACGTGGTGGGCGACCAGGACCAGTTGCCGCGCCGCACGGCGCCACACCGCGCGCAGCATCACGCCCCGGTCCGGGTCGAGCCCCTCGGCGGCGAGCGCGACGCACTCCTCCAGCGGGCGGCCGCTCTCCTGCCACCCCACGACGGCCCGGCCGGCCTCGGGGATCTCGAAGCCCCAGCGCTCGCCCCGCACCAGCTCGGCACGGAGCATGTCGTGCCGCCCCAGCACCGCGGCGAGGATCCCGTCGAGCGCCTCGGCGGTCAGCTCCGCCGGGGTGTTGAGCACGACGGACTGCACGAAGCCGTCGATGGCGTCGGTGGTCCGGCCGAGCCACTGCACGATGGGCGATCCCACGACGGAGCCGGTCGCGACATCGCCGCGGTCCGCGACGGACACGTCCTCGCGGCTCGCCACCGCGGCCAGCGCCCCGAGGCCGCTGTGGGTGAAGATCTGCCGCACGGTGACGTAGAGCCCGGCGTCCCGCAGTGCGCCGAGCAGCGAGACGGCCAGGATGCTGTCGCCGCCGAGCCGGAAGAAGTCCTGGTCGACACCGACCTGTTCGAGCCGCAGCACCGACGCGACGGCCGCGCACACCGCCCGCTCGTTCCCGGTGACGGGAGCCACGACGGAGCCGGTGCCGATGACGGGCTCCGGCAGGGCGCGCCGGTCGAGCTTGCCGTTGGCGGTGAGCGGGAACTCCGTCATCACGACGAGGTGGGTGGGCACCATGTACTCGACCATGTGCCCGGCGGCCCACGCCTTGACGTCGTCCGCCCGCAGGTCCTCGTGACCGGCGGCGGGGATCACGTACCCCACCAGGTAGGTGCCGCCCGCGGTGTTCTTCTTCGCGACGACGCAGGTGTGGCGTACCCCCGGGTGTTCCGCGAGGCCCGCCTCGACGTCCTCGATCTCCAGCCGCATGCCGCGGATCTTGATCTGGTTGTCGGCGCGGCCGAGGAAGTCCAGCGACCCGTCCGGGGCGAACCGGGCCAGGTCACCGGTCCGGTACAGCCTGGACCCGTCGGAGGCGAAGGGGTTGGCCACGAACCGGGACGCCGTCAGGCCGGGTGCGTTGACGTAACCGCGCCCCAGGAGGAAGCCGCCCGCGTACAGCTCGCCGCCGACCCCGACGGCGACCGGGCGCAGCTCGTCGTCGAGCACGTACAGCTGGGTGTTGGGGTTGGCCCTGCCGATCGATGTCGACAGCCGCTCGGCCTCGCCGCGGTAGACGACGTGGGAGACGCCGATGGTCGTCTCGGCCGGGCCGTAGCCGTGGTACAGCGGGATGTCGAGCTGGGTGCGGAACCGCTCGTACAGCTCGGGGGTCAGTACCTCGCCGCCGCACCACACGTGCCGCAGGCTGTCCAGGCAGCCGGAGTCGCCCGCCATCTCCAGGAGTACGTCCAGCATCGACGAGACCAGGTAGGTGAAGGTGACCCGGTGCTCGGCGATCACGCTCAGCAGGTGGTGCGGGTCGCGTTCGCCGCCGGGCCGCAGGATCACCAGCCGTCCGCCGGAGACCAGCGGCAGGAAGATCTCGTTGACGGAGATGTCGAAGGAGAGCGGCGCCTTGAACAGCGAGGCGTCGTCGTGGCCGAAGCCGAGGATCTCCTCGACCTGCCACAGCAGGCGCTCGCTGATGGCCTCGTGCCGGATCATGGCGCCCTTGGGCCGCCCGGTCGAACCGGACGTGAAGATCACATAGGCCAGGGCCGTGCCGGGGATGTCCCCCTCCGGTCCCTCGGCCGGATGGCCGCCGAACTTCCAGTCGCCGAGATCGACGGCCACGGCTTCCGGTTCGCCCCGGCCGCACTCACCCGAGTCGTTGAGCTGCAGTACGGCGCGGGCGTCCTCGACGACGACGGCGCGGCGCGCGGCAGGCCACTGCGGGTCGAGCGGCACGAACGCGCCCTTCGCCCGCAGCACGGCGAGGAGCCCGACGACCATCTCGGCGGAGCGTCCCAGCGAGATCCCGACGACCTGCTCCGCACCGAGTCCGCGCGAGATCAGGTGGTGGGCCAACTGAGCTGAATACTCGTCCGCCTGACGGTAGGTCAAGAAGCGGTGTTCATCGATGATCGCGATGTCGTCCGGTCGGCTGCGGGCCTGCTCGCGGAACATCTCCACGACGGTCGGGCGGACCCGGTCGGCCCGGGTGTCGTTCCACCGGGCCAGGGATTCGAGCCTCGCCGCCGGACCGGACGGGCCGACGGTGCCGAGGGGCCGGTCCGGGAAGTCGGCCAGGTCGTCCAGTGCGAGCTGTACGTCGGCGAGGGCCGCGCCGGCCGGGACGGCGATGCTCCGGCCGTCCTCGCCGGGCTCCCAACCCGCGCTCCCGGCGCCGCCGTTGTCGACCCAGCCGAGCACGTCGGTGAACTGCGTACCCGGGGTGAGGTCCAGGCCCTCGGGGCCGGCGCCGGTCGCCCAGTACCCCAGTGCGATGGCGCACGCTCCGGCGATGGTCCGGTCACCGTAGTCGCCGGTCCGCCGGCGTACGGCGGTCAGGCGAGCGGGAGAAAGCAGCACACGAGGGGCGCTCGTTTCCATCATCGACGACTCAGCATCCTTCCAGGATATGAAAGTTGGCTTGACCCAACTCAGGCTTGGCTAACTGCCCTCGCGCCAGGCGCGCCACAGGCGCGCGTACTGGCCGCCCAGAGCCACCAACTCCCCGTGCGTTCCCTCCTCCACCACACGTCCCTCGGACAGCACGGCGATCCGGTCCGCCGCCATCGCCTGGGTCAGCCGGTGCGCCACGAACAGCGTGGTCCGGCCCGAGCAGGCGGCCAGCACGGCCCGTTCGAGTTCGGCGGCGCCCTCGCTGCCCGCCTCCGCGGTCGACTCGTCGAGCACCACCACCGGGGTGCGGCCCAACACCAGCCGGGCCAGGGCGATCTGGGCGACCTTGGTGACATCGAGGCGCTCGCCGCCCTCACCGACCATGGTGTTCAGCCCGTCGGGCAGCAGTTCCACCCACTCGCCGGCGCCGACCGTGCGCAGGGCGTCCAGCAGCCGGTCGTCGCTCGCGCCGGGTGCGGCGAGCCGCAGGTCCTCGGCGAGCGGCCCCGAGAAGACATGGGTCTCCTGCGTCAGGATGCTCACCAGGGCCCGCGCCCCGGCCTCGTCCAGACCGGCGAGGTCCTGCGATCCGATGCGCACCGACCCGGTCTGCGGCGTCCCCGTGCCGGCGACGAGGGCGGCCAGGGTCGACTTGCCCGCGCCCGTCGCGCCCACCAGGGCGAGCGAACCCCCGGCCGGGACGGACAGGTTCACCTCCTGCAGGACCGGTTCGTCGCTGCCGGGATAGCTGAAGGTCAGCCCCTCCACGGTCACCGGATACGCCCCGGGGTCCGCCTGCGCGACGGACACATCGCCCACCAGCCGGTCCTCCGCGGGTTCCCCCAGCACCCCGACCAGACGGGTGAGGCTCGCGCCGGACTTCTGCGCCTCGTCGAAGGTGAACATGATGGCGCCCAGCGGGGTGAACAGCCGGTGGAACATCAGCGGGGCCGCGGACACCTCGCCCAGTGAGGCGGCGTCGGCCTCCAGCAGGGCGTATCCGACCACGATGATGAGGACCAGTCCGATGAACTCGGCGCGGTTCTCCCGGCCGACGAACCGCCCGAAGAACCGGAACACCTCGACGCCGAGATCGCGCACCCGCCACGACTCCTCGGTGACCTTCTCGCGGACGGCGCCCTCCAGGCGGTACGCCCGTACGGTGTCGATCCCGTCGAGACCGCTGATCAGCGCCTGCGCACGGTCGGCCTGTGCGGCCCGCTGCTTGCGGTAGAGCGGTGCGGAGCGGGGCAGGTACCACCGCAGGGCCAGCGCGTACGCGGGCAGTGCGCCGGCGCCGGCCAGGCCGAGCCGCCAGTCCAGTCCGAACATGCCGACCGTGGCGATGACGACCAGCACGCCCGCCGAGAACACGGTGGGGATGGCCGCCCTGATGCCCCTGGACAGCACGGCCACGTCGTCACCGACCCGGGACAGCACATCGCCCCGGCCGACCTGTTCGACGCGGGCGCTCGGCATCCCGAGCACCGCGCGGACGGCGCCCTCCCGCAGCCGGGCGAGCAGATCCGCGCCCAGCCGCCCGATCAGATATGTCGAGAGCGCGGTGGGCCCCCCGCCGAGCAGCGCGGCGGCCCCCATCAGCACCCCGACCGTGACCAGCACGGAGCGCGACTCGTTCTCGACCACCCCGTCGACCACCTGGCCCAGCAGGAGCACGGGAAGCACCTGGAGCGCCGCCCCGGCCACCGTGGTGAACACGGTGGAGGCCGTCAGCCACGGGGCGCGGCGGCAGTGCGCCACGACCCACGCGGTGGCCTCGCCCCCGGTCGCCGTGCGCAGGGTTGCGGGGGCGACGGGAGCGTCTGTGGAACTCACACGAAGACCAAATCTCTCCGGGGACGGGGCCGTCCGGTCGGCATTGCTACTTGACCGACTTGACGAGCTCGTCGATCGCGTACGGCAAGGAAAGCAGGGTTCCCTGGGACATCGCGGCACCGACCGCCGGGCCCTCGCTGTCCAGCAGGTACGAGACCTTGCCGTTCTTGACCGCGGGGAGGTTGGTGAACAGCTCGAACTTCTTCAGCGCGTCCGTGTCCGCCTTGTCGTTGATGACGAAGATGCGGTCGACGTCGACCAGGTCGATGCGCTCGGGGGACAGCACGGTGAAGAACTTGCCGTCCGCGACCGAGTCGATCTTGGTCTGGTACTTGAATCCGGTGCCCGTCACCAGTCGGCCGCGCACGTCGGTGGAGGTGAACGGCGCGACGGAGTCCTTGTACCAGGACAGCGCCACGGCGGTCTGCTTCGCGAACTCCGGGTGCGCCTTGGCGGCCGCGTCGAGCTTGCCCTGGATGCCCTGCACCAGCTCGGTGCCCTCGGACTCCTTGCCCAGCGCCTTGGCGATGTGCACCGCGTTGTCCTGCCACGGCGCGCTGAAGGGCTCCTTCTCGCCCTTGGTGCGGCCCACCGTCGGGGCGATCTTGGAGAGCTTCTCGTAGGCGGCCTTGTCGATCTCGGAGTAGACCGCGATGATCAGGTCCGGCCGCAGCGAGGCGATCTTCTCGTAATTGGGGCCCGAGTCACCGTTGCTCATCACGACCTCGGGGCGGGTGTCGCCCCACTTGTCCTTGACCCAGGGCCACTGGGTGTTGATGTCGGGGGACTTGCCCGCCGGATTCGGGTACTGGTCCACCATGCCGACCGGCTTGATGCCCAGGGCCAGGATGGCCTGGTCGTCCGTGTAGCCCACGGAGACGACGCGCTCGGGGGCCTTGGTGATCTCCGTGGATCCGAATGCGTGCTCGACGGTGACCGGGAAGGCGCCGGAGGCGGCGGCCGGAGCGTCCTCGTTCTTCTTGTCCGCCGAATCGGAACCGCACCCCGCGAGGAGGCCGACGCCGAGCGTCGCGGCGGCCAGTGTCGCCGCCACCCGCCGCCAGGGCCTCACACGCGTCGTTCGATGGAGAAGCATCCGGTATCCCTTGCTTTCACACAGTCCACTGCACCTCAATGTAAGGGCAGCCAAACCTTACCCTGTTCAAGTGAGGTCAGCCTAGCCTAACCTTCGAACTTTCCCCTGTCGGGCATCACTTGGGCCGGTCCTCCCGGAACGCCGGGTTCTACGGGTCGAGCCGGACGTGCGTACGGCCGATCGGCACGATGAGCGGCCGGTCGCCCACCGGGTCGTCGATGACCGTGGCCCGCAGCCCGAAGGCCTCGTCCAGCAACTCGGCGGTGATCACATCGCGCGGGTGCCCCTGCGCCAGGATGGAGCCCGCCCGCATCACGATCAGGTTGTCGCTGTAACGGGTCGCCAGATTGAGGTCGTGCAGCACCATGACCACGGTGCACCCCGACTCGTGCAGGTCGTCGACCAGGTCGAGCACGTCGATCGCGTGCGCCAGGTCCAGGTACGTCGTCGGCTCGTCCAGGAGCAGCAGATCGGTGCCCTGGGCCAGCGTCATGGAGATCCAGACACGTTGGCGCTGTCCGCCGGAGAGCGAGTCGACCGGACGGTCGGCCAGCTCGGACACCCCGGTCATGGCCAGTGCGCGTTCCACCACGCCGGCGTCGTCCGAGGACCACTGCCGCAGCCAGCTCTGGTGCGGGTGGCGCCCCCTGGCGACCAGGTCGGCCACGGTCAGCCCCTCGGGCGCGACCGGCGCCTGCGGGAGCAGACCGAGCTTCTTCGCCACGTCCCTGGTCCGGAGCCTGCCGATGTCCTCGCCGTCCAGCACGACCGCCCCCGAGGTCGGCTTGAGCAACCGGGTCAGCGTGCGCAACAGGGTGGATTTCCCACAGCCGTTGGGGCCGATGATCGTGGTGATCACCCCGGGGGGTATCGCCACGTCGAGGCCGTCGATGACTGTCCGGCCGCCGTATCCGACCGTGACGCCCCTGGCCGCCAGCCGTGGTACGCCCTTGACCCCGGCGCCGGTCACGGCGTCGGTTCCGGCATCGGTCCCGGTGGTGAACTGAGCGGCCACGAGCCCTCCTTGTGTAGATCTGTTCCGCATTCTTGGCGCCTACCTGAGGTTTGCCCGCACCAGCAGGTAGATGAGGAAGGGCCCGCCGATCGCGGCGGTGACCACGCCGACCGGGAGGGTGATCGGCAGCGCCGTGCGCGCGACCAGGTCCGAGCCGATCAGCAGCACCGCGCCGACCAGACCGGAGGCCACCATCGGCGGCGTCGGGAACCTGGCCAGACGCATCGCGACCTGCGGCGCCACCAGGGCGACGAACGGGACCGGACCGGCCGCGCTCACCGCCAGCGCGGCCAGCAGGACCGCGCACAGCAGCAGGGCGGCCCGCACCCGGGAGTACCGGACGCCGAGGCCGGCGGCGACCTCGTCGCCGAGGTGCATCGGCTTGAACTGGAAGGCGACGGCGGCCACGACGACGACGAGGACGAGCGTGCCCCAGAACGCCACCCGGACCTCGTCCCACGACCGGCCGTCCAGCGAACCGACCAGCCACGACTGGGCCCTGGCCACGTCCTTGATGTCGGCGGAGACCAGCAGCCAGGTCGTGATCGCCTCCATCACGGCGCTCACCGAGATGCCGATGAGGATGAGCCGGAAGCCGTCGATCCCGCGCCGCCAGGCCAGGAAGTACACCAGCAGACCGGTGCCGAGACCGCCCGCGAGCGCCGCCGCGGGCAGGCCCACCGAGCCGACGACCGCCGCCGCGGCGCCGCCCGACGCCGTCACCAGGAAGACCGCGACCGCGCCGGCTCCCCCGGTGATGCCCAGGATGTCCGGGCTGGCGAGCGGATTGCGTGCGACGGACTGGGTGATCGCCCCGGACATCCCCAGCGCGAACCCCACGACGAGACCGGCCAGGGCGCGCGGCATCCGCAGGTCCATGATCACGAACTCGTCGACCTGTTCGCCCCGGCCGAGGATGGTGGCGATCACCCGGGGCAGCCCGATGGGGAAGTCCCCGACGCCGATGGAGATGCAGAAGATCAGGAAGGCCGCCGCCGCCAGCAGCAGCGTGACCAGGACGAGCCAGGGCCGCCAGACGAACGACACTTGGCCGAGCCGTACGCCCGGTGCCACCGATGGATTCATGTCCGTCCCGTTCATGCGCTCTTGAACTTTCCGCGCCACACCAGGACCGCGAAGAACGGGGCGCCGAGGAGGGCGACCACGACGCCGGCGTCCAACTCGCCCGGCCGCACCACCAGTCGGCCCGCGATGTCGCAGACCAGCAGGATCACGGAGCCGAGCAGCCCGGCGTACGGCACCAGCCAGCGGTAGTCCGGGCCGGTCAGGTGGCGGGCCACGTGGGCCACCATGAGGCCGAGGAACGCGATGGGGCCGCACGCCGCCGTGGCCGCGCCCGCCAGCAGGGTGATGGCGACGATGCCGACGGTCCGGCTCAGCGCGATGTTCACGCCCAGCCCCCGCGCCACGTCGTCGCCCAGATTGAGCAGGTTGAGGGCGGGCAGGGTGATCAGCGCCAGCACCAGTCCGACCGCGATGAACGCGGTGACCGGCCGGATGACGTCGAATCCGACACCGGCCACGGAGCCCGAGTTCCAGAACCGCAGCGCGTTCAGCGACTTCTGGTCGGAGAGCGCGACCGCGGTGGTCATCGCCGCGAGGAAGACCGTGAGCCCCTGCCCGGCCAGGGCGAGCGTCAGCGGGTTTCCCGCGCCCCGGCCGATGCTCGCCAGGCCGAAGACGACGACACCGGCGACCGCCGCCCCGAGGAAGGCGAACCAGACGTACTGGAACGGGTCGGCGAACCCGAACACCGCGATCACCGACACCACGGCGAACGAGGCGCCGGCGTTCACCCCCAACAGGCCGGTGTCGGCTATGGGGTTGCGGGTGTACCCCTGGATCAGCGCACCGCCGACCCCCAGGGCGAGGCCCGCCACGATCGCCAGCACCGTCCGGGGCACCCGGACGGTGTGCACGATGAGCCTGATCTCGGTGAGCCGCCGGTCGGCCTCGGGCGCCGTGAACAGCCCGTGCCAGACCTCGGCGGGGCTCAGCGCACGCGCGCCGACGGCCAGCGACACCGCCGCCGCGATCACCAGGGCGGCCAGGAGCGCGCCCAGACCCAGGATCCGCCGCCGGCGGGCCTGCGTCGTACCCCCGGGTGCGGGGCGCTCAACTGCAATCGTGCGCATGTCGACGTTCGTCATCCCTCGTGATCCGCCGGGGCGGCCTGGCCTGCCCCGCACCTCACGCGTGCGTACCGGTGCCGTCGGCGACCGGACGGGCCTCGTCGGAGGCGGACTTGGCTCCCCGGTCGAGGAGCGAGTCCAGGATCTCACCCACCCGTATCGCGGTGTTGGACAGGAGGGACGTAGTGATGCCGTGGGTGTGCTCCGTGCCGCCCTGGAGGTAGATTCCGCAGCGCAGTCCGGGGTCGGTGGAGACCCGGTAGTCGCGCTCGACGCGTACCCGCCCCGCGTCGTCGCGCAGGCAGCGGTCGGCGACCTCGCCGAGCAGGCCGAGCGGATCGGCCGGGCTGTAACCGGTGGCGAACACCACGACATCGGCGTCCAGGAGCGTCTCCTCGCCCGTGACGAGGGAGTTCACCACGGTACGGACGCCGTCGGGCGTCTCCTGCACCCCGGTGACCCGGGAGACGTTGACGAAGCGCAGGCGTTCGGTGCCGAGGACCTTCTCCTGGTACATCTGCCGGTACAGGTCGTCGATCAGGTCGATGTCCACCACGGAGTAGTTGGTGTTGCCGTGATAGGCCATCAGCCGGTTCTTCACGCTCTCGGGCGCGGCGAAGTAGTCGTCGACCGCCCCCGGGTCGAAGATCCGGTTGGCGAAGCTGCTGTCGTCGGCGGGGCTGTAGCCGTAGCGGGAGAAGACCGCGCAGACCTCGGCCTCGGGGAAGCGGCGGTGCAGGTAGGCGACGTTCTCGGCGGCGCTCTGGCCGGCGCCCACGACGACGAACCGCGAGGGCGAGGTGCCCTCCAGCGCGTCGACCTTCCGCAGCAGATCGGAGTTGTGCCAGACCCGGTCGCCCCGCTCCACGCCCTCCGGCATCAGCGGGCGCAGTCCCGTTCCGATGACGAGGTTGCGGGCCCGGTGGACCGAGAGGCCCTCCGCCGAGCGGACGGTCACGTCCAGGTACTCCACGGTTTCGTCGTGGACGAACGGCGTGACGGAGACGACCTCGTGACCGTAGGAGACCATGTCGTCGACCTTGGCCGCGGCCCACTCGAAGTAGTCGTGGAACTCGACCCGCAGCGGGAAGAGGTTCTTGTGGTTGATGAAGTCGATCAGCCGGCCCTTGCTCTGCAGATAGCAGAGGAAGCTGTACTCGCTGGACGGGTTCCGGAGCGTCACCAGGTCCTTGAGGAAGGACACCTGCATGGTGGCGTCGTCGATCAGCATGCCGCGGTGCCAGCCGAAGCTCTGCTGCTGCTCGAAGAAGTGGGCGGTGACGGACTCCTGCCTGCCGACGCGGGTGTTGTGCTCGCTGAGCGCGATCGCCATGGCCACATTGGAGGGGCCGAAGCCGATTCCGATCAGGTCATGGACCAGTGGTGCGTCGCCAGGAAGAACCGGTGACATGTCACTCCCATCGTGCGGGAAAGCCGCCTGTCAGGCGTAGGAAAGATACGAGAGGCGGGCATGCCGAGCAGGCCACCCGTCCAAACTTAGGTGAGCCTAAGCTAATCGCACGACGTTGTCGATAGGGCGGCCCGTCACGGAGTGCGCACCATCACCTGACGGATCGTCAATCAAGGTCCGAAATCGCCCTGTTGCAAACTAAGGTAAGCCTTGCTTTACTTACTGCCGGTCTATCCCTGCCCTGAGGAGGAACCCCATGCGGGTCGTCATGTTCGGTTACCAGACCTGGGGGCACCGCACCCTGCAAGCCCTCCTGGACTCCGAGCACAGTGTCGAACTGGTCGTGACGCACCCCAAGAGCGAGCATGCGTACGAGAAGATCTGGAGCGACTCGGTGGCCGACCTCGCCGAGGAGCACGGCGTCCCGGTGCTGATACGCAACCGTCCCGACGACGACGAGCTGTTCGAGCGCCTCAAGGAGGCCGACCCGGACATCATCGTCGCCAACAACTGGCGCACCTGGATCCCCCCGCACATCTTCGGCCTCCCGCGCCACGGCACACTGAACGTCCACGACTCGCTGCTGCCGAAGTACGCCGGATTCTCCCCGTTGATCTGGGCCCTGATCAACGGGGAGTCCGAGGTGGGTGTCACCGCGCACATGATGGACGACGATCTGGACGCCGGTGACATCGTCCGGCAGGAGGCGGTTCCGGTCGGACCGGCGGACACCGCCACGGATCTCTTCCACAAGACCGTCGACCTCATCGCCCCGGTCACCATCGGCGCACTCGGCCTGATCGCCGCCGGGCAGACGGAGTTCACCAAGCAGGACCGCTCCCTGGCCAGCTTCTTCCACAAGCGGTCGGCCGAAGACATCCGCATGGACTGGAGCTGGCCGGCGGAGGACCTCGAACGCCTGGTCCGCGCCCAGTCGGAGCCGTACCCCAGCGCCTTCACCTTCCACCGCGGCAAGCGGCTCGAAGTTCTCGCCTCGGTGGTGTCCCGGGGCCGTTACGGCGGTACGCCCGGCCGGATCTTCTACCGCGAGGGCGAGGGCGTGGTGATCGTCGCCGGAGCCGACGCCCGCACCGGCCGCAACCACGGCCTGGCCATCACCCGGGTACGCACCGAGGACGGCCGGGAGCTGCCCGCCACGGAGTACTTCACCTCCATGGGTGGCTACCTCACCGACCGCCCCTGAGCCGGGCGGGCCGACGGAACGGTCTCCGTCGGCCCGCTCAATGCGGTACTGACGAGACGTCAGAACGGCTTGGTCGGGAGGTACTTGCCGTCGAGGGTGATGACGGCGCGCTCGCCGCCCTCGGGGTCGGCGACCTTCTTGACATCCAGCTTGAAGTTGATCGCGGAGATGATCCCGTCGCCGAACTCCTCGTGGACCAGGGCCTTGAGGGTGGTGCCGTAGACCTGGAGCATCTCGTAGAAGCGGTAGATGGTCGGGTCGGTGGGAATGCCGCCGGGGATCGAGCCGCGGGTGGGGATGGTCCGCAGGAGCATCGCCGCGTCCTCGTCCAGGCCGAGAAGCTCGGCGACGGCGTCGGCGGAGGCTGCCGGGAGGGCGTGCTGACCGAGGACCGCGGCGGTGACGAACGCGACCGACAGCCCGGCGGCGTCCGCGATCTGCTGCCACGAGAGGTCCTTGCGGGTCTTGGCCTCGACTGCCGCGGCGGCGAGCAGCTGGCGGGCGGTGGGGTCGAACTGGGCGTGCGTCATGAGAGGGATTCCTTTCGGTGCACCGGCCCCGGGAGGCGGCCGGAAGTTCATGGTGGTCAGGGGTGTTGTGGTGGTGGTCAGGCCGCGCGGGCGGCGACCCCGCCGGTGGAGACGAGTTCCTCGACGGTTCCGGTGGGAATGTCGTACACCCAGCCGCGCAGTGTGATCGCGTTCGCGGCGCTCGCCCTGGCCACCGAGGGATGGGTGGCCAGGTTCGCGAGCTGGGCGCGCACGTTCTCGCGCACCAGTGCCGCCACGTCCTGGCCGTCGGCTGCGGTGCGGGCGACCGAGGCGTCGGCGTGGCGCAGCCACTGGGCGATCGCGGGTGCGCCGGACAGGTCGTGGTGCGCGGCCAGTGCGGTCATCGCGCCACAGGCCGAGTGCCCGCACACCACGATCTCCTCCACACCGAGGACGGCGACGGCGTACTCGATGCTGGCCGCGATGCCGTCCGGTGCGGGGGTGTGGGCGGGGACGAGGTTTCCGGCGGTGCGGACGACGAACAGCTCGCCCGGCTCGCTGCTGGTGATCAGCTCCGGAACCACGCGGGCGTCCGAGCAGCCGATGAACAGCGTCGACGGTCGATGGGTGTCGGCCAGGTGGGCGAAGAGCTCCGCCTTTGCCGGAAAGACATCGCGCTGGAAAGCCCCGACACCTGCGGCGAGGTTGTACATGGTCACTCCCTTCGGTGGGTGCCGGCCCCGTTGGACTGACGTGTTCCACCATGCACGACCAGGCCCTATAGAGTCCAAGACTCAACATCGATGCCACCTATCGATGACACCTATGGTGCTTCTTCGCGGTGTCCGCCGCCGTATGCGTCGTGTCCTGTGCGTCGTGCTCCGAGTGCGTCGAGCCCCGTGGGTCCTGCCCCGAGTGTCCTGCCCTGCGTTTGTCCGGTCCGCTCCGGCCGCGCGTGGCGGGCCGGGGTCAACCGATCGGTCGACCCCGGGGTCCACCGGGCAGGCGCCGACGACGAGCCGCCGGGTCGACCGGCCGAGGCCCACCACGGCCGCAGGATTGATCCCGGAGCGGGACGGCGCAGGTCCTCCCGGCCTCCCCGCCCCGGGACCGCCCGGGCCCCGGACCCGAGCGACGACCACAAGGAACAGCCATCATGAAGAAGATCTCCAAGCGGACCCGCGTCCTGGCCACCGGCGTGACCCTCGCCGCCGCCCTCGGTGCCGGTGCCTTCGGCGCGGTCTCGGCGAACGCCGCTCCGGCCGCCGCACCCGCCGCCGCGGTCGCCAAGGCCGACGTGAAGAACAAGAACACGATGCGCACGACGCACCTGACGGTCAAGGCCGCGATCGAGGCCGCCGAGGCCACCCTCGACGCCGCGAAGAAGGAGAACCAGCGCGTCTCCGTCGCCGTCGTCGACCGCAACGGCAACACCGTCGTCACCCTGCGCGGCGACGGCGCCGGCCCGCAGTCCTACGACGCGGCCCAGAAGAAGGCGTTCACCGCCGTCTCCTGGAACGCCCCCACCTCCGAGCTCGCCAAGCGCCTGGCCAACGCCCCGACCCTGAAGGACATCCCCGGCACCCTGTTCCTCGCCGGCGGCGCCCCGGTCACGGTCAAGGGTGCCCCGATCGCCGGCATCGGCGTGGCCGGCGCCCCGAGCGGCGACCTGGACGAGAAGTTCGCCCGGGCCGGCGTCGCCGAGCTCGCCAAGTAGCCATTGGCCATGCCGACGCCTCTGCGAGGTACGGCCGCTGTGACCCCGGCGGTGCACGGAACCCCCCGTACCGTGCACCGCCGGTCCCCTCTCTCCTCCGTCCGCGTCCGCGCGGCCCTGAGAGCGGGGATCGGAATCGCGGTGCGCACGACGATGACGACGACCCTGTCCGCGCTGCGCACCCGGATCCCCCGGCGGTCGAGGAGCGCCGCGTCGAACGCCCTCGACCGCGATCTGCTGCTCGCCGCCGAGGCGGGTGACGCCGACACCGTGCGGGCCGCGCTCGCCGCCGGCGCCGCGGTGGAGGCCCGCGACGCACATCTGCGCACGCCCCTGCTGCTGGCCGCGCTCGCCGGTCATGTGGCCGTCGCCGAGACGCTGGTCGCCGCCGGCGCCGACCCCGACGCCCAGGACGACCGCCTCGACAGCCCCTGGCTGGTCACCGGTGTCACCGGCAGCGTCGCCATGATGCGCGCCCTGCTCCCGGCGGGCCCCGACCCGAAGGTGACGAACCGCTTCGGCGGCACCTCCCTCATCCCCGCGAGCGAGCGCGGCCACGTCGACTACGTCCGGGCCGTCCTCCGCGAGACCGGCATCGACGTCGACCACGTCAACCGGCTCGGCTGGACCGCGCTGCTGGAGGCCGTCATCCTCGGCGACGGCGGGCCGGAGCACCAGGAGATCATCGAGCTGCTGATCACCGCCGGTGCCACGGCCGACCTCCCGGACGGCGAGGGGGTCACGCCCCTCCAGCACGCCGAGCGGCACGGCTTCACCGAGATCGCCGGTCTGCTGCGGGCCGTGCGGTAGGCGGCTGCCGCAGGTGCGCCGTCGGTCATGGTCCGCCCTCGGTCATGGTCCGCCCTCGGTCGTGGGCCGTCGACGGTCGGCGGTCGGGCGCCGGCCGTGGTGCGGGCGAGGATCACACTGTGCGAGCGGACCGGCCGGGTCATGGGGCCCGGCCGGTCCGCTCGTCGTCGTCCGGGCCCGTGGGCGCGGCGCCGGGATCAGCCGGCGGTGAGGATCCGCCAGTCGCGTACGCCGATGTCGGCGGGCGTGCCGTCGAGGATCCTGGCGGTGCGCGTCGCGGGTTCGAGAGTGATGGTCGCGAGGCTGGCCCAACGCCGGCCGAGCGGCATGTCCGGGTCGGGCAGGCAGGTCACCGGGGGCTCGCCCGCCCCGGTGACGAGGAAGTCCGCGAGCTCGTCGACCGTGGTCGGCGGCTGCCTGCGGGCGAGGCGGTCGCGGACGAAGTCGTAGCGCTCGCCCGAATCGGGCTGGTAGAGCCAGGTCTTCTCGCCCGCGGCCGGCGTCGGCGTCAGGAAGTGGTTCGTACGCAGCAGCGTGCCGTTCTCGGGACGCGTCTCGAAGATGCCGACGGGGCTCATGTCGAGCAGCACGGCGTCTCTCTCGTCGAAGAGCGCGAACGATCCGGACGAGGCGAGCGGCGCGCTGCGGATGATCTCGACGGCCTCGGCGACGCTCCCCGCCTCTTCGAGGACGATCGCCGAGAGCACATGGACGGGGATGCCGCCGATGCCGTCGTCGACATGGCCGAGGATGTTGAAGTGCAGGGCGAGACCGGCGCTGTTGACGCCCATCTTGCCGAGGATGCCGTTCTCGGTGAGGCCGACGACGTCATGGGCGCCGCCGCGCGACTCCAGCGTGTGCCACATGCCGTTGAGCTCGACGTGCCAGTCCCACGTCTGGACGCCGAAGGTGCCCGCGGCCCCGTCGCGGCGCACGATCGTGGTGCACTCCCCCGGTGGCACGGCGACGCTGCGGGCCAGGATCTCGGTGCGGGCGTTGAGCGCTGCCACGCGCCACTCCTCGGCACCGGCCCCCTTGGCGATGCCCGCGATCTCGGTGCGGGCCGCGGGCCAAAAGCGCCCGGTCGCTTCGAGGGCGCGCTCGGCGTCCTCCCGTACCCGGGCGGCGGTGATGCCGCCGAGCGCGAAGAGCCGGTCGTACACCTCGATCGCGGCGGGGATGCCGTCGTGGAGCTGCTCGCCCCGGGCGACGCCGCGCTCGTAGGGGTCGGTGGCCGCGACCTCGATGTGGGGACGGTTCTCGGGGCGGGGGATGGACATGGCGGTCACTGGTTTCCTTCTGTGCTGTTCGGGTGGAGCTGCACCGCTCCGCCGACGACCGTCGCGAGGACGGGGTTGCCGGGCTGTGCTTCGGGGGCGAGGCCGAGCGGGTTCGCGGCGAAGACGGTGAGGTCGGCGAGATGGCCCGGCACAATCCGGCCGAGCTCGTGCGAGGCTCCGGCGGCGCGGGCGGCCGCTGCCGTCATTCCGGTGTAGGCCTCGCGGGCGGAGATCGCCTGGCCGGGCTGGACGGGCGCGGTGTCCGGCTCCTCGACCGGGCGTCGGAGCTGGCAGTCGGCGAGGCCGATGCGCGGGTCCCCGGGACCGATCGGCCAGTCGGAGCCGAGTGCCACGACGGCACCGTGGTCCAGCAGGTCGCGGGTGCGCCAGCCGTGGGCGACGCGGTCGGGTCCGATCCGCCGTGACCAGTTGTCCGTGGCGTCGGCCCGGGTGTGCCGGGTGCCGTGGACGGGCTGGAGGCTTGCCACCACGTCGAGTTCGGCGAACCGTCCGAGGAGGTCGTCGGGGACGGACTCGATGTGCTCGATGCGGTGGGGGGCGCGGCCGGCCGGGCCGACCTCCTCGATGACGTCGAGCGCGAACCGCACGGCCTGGTCGCCGATGGCATGGGTCGCGGTCGGGATGCCGCGTTCGGTGAAGAACCGCACGGCGGCCCGGTAGGCGTCGAGGTCGCGCCAGAGCGGCTCCCGGTTCTCGCCGTGGGTGTCCGGCCGCTCGAACCACGCCGTGCCGTTGTCCGCCGTGCCGTCGAGCATGAACTTCGCGCCCTCGACGTGCCAGCGCCGCCCACGCAGTCCCTGCTGGTCGGCGATGTCCTGCCACACCTCGGGGGCCGAGTCGGCCGGCACCAGCGGGGAGCAGCGGATGCGCAGCGGCAGTTCCCCGTGCTCCTCGATGTGCCGGTACACGGATTCGGACGGGTCGGTGAAGTCGAGCGCGTGCAGTGCGGTCAGCCCGCTGCGCGCGAGGATGTCGAGCTGGTGGCGCACGTACCCGGCGGCGGTGTCCACCGGCACCTCGGGGTAGTGGGCGAACACCAGGTCCATCGCCTGGAGCTCGACCACGTGACCGGTGGGGCGGCCGTCCGGTCCGACCTCGACGGACGAGGCGTCGGTGAACGTCTCGCGGCCGGTGAGCCCGACGACTTCGACCGCGCGGGGGCTCACGACGAGCGCGTGCGCGTCCCGCGTCATCAGCGAGATCGGCCGGCCGGGGAACGGGTCCGCGAACACGGTGCCGGTGGGTTCTTCGTCGAAGACGTTGACGTCGAGATCGAAGCCGGTGATCCAGTCGCCCGCCGGCCGCCCCTGAGCGGCGTCGGCCAGGCAGCTGAACACCTGGTCGAGCGTCGAGGCGCCGGAGAGGTCCACGCCGCTGCCGATCTCGATCGACCCCCACACCGGGTGGGCGTGGACGTCGGTGAGGCCCGGCAGGATCGTGGCGCCCGGGAACGTGTGGACGACCGTGCCGGGGCCGCGCACCGGTTCGAGGTCCGGGGCGGCGCCGATCGCGAGGATGCGGCCGTCGCGGATCGCGATCGCGTTCGCGGTGGCCACAGGGGTGGCGGTGGCGGTCGCCCGCGGGTCTGGAGCCTCGTCGGTCCGCGGGTGGGGAGACTCCTCGGCGAATGTCTCCACGTGGTCGGCCGTCACGATGACATCGGCGTACACGGGTTTCCTTCCGGTGGTGCTGTACGTGGGGGCGGGCGGCGGGAACCGTCAGGGACGGGGAACGGTCCGCAGGATGCGGGCGGCGGCCCAGTAGACGGCGGCGGCGACACCCATGCCGGCCGGGACCGACAGGTCGACATCGCCCATGAGCCGCGCGAGCGGGGCGGTCCAGAAGGTGGTGTTCACCCACATCAGGGCGGTGACGCCGCCGCCGACCAGCGCGAGGATGCCGGACCAGTGGACACCGCGGTGGTACCAGAACGGCCCGCCGCGCTCCTCTTTGATCAGGTCCGCCCCGTTGTAGCGGTTGCGCCGCATGACGAGGTCGGTCACGGCTACCGCCATGGCCGGACCGGTCACGACGACCACGAGCTGGAGCATGGTGTTGACGCTCGTCAGGAAGTCCTGGACGAGGATCGCGTACAGCGTCATGGCCGTGCCGAGGACGCCGATGGTCAGGACGGCCGGGATGCGTGCGAGCCGGACGCCGACCGACTGGATCGACAGGCTGGCGCTGTAGGCCGTCATTCCGTTGTTCGCCATGGTGTTGACGACCACCGCGACGACGAAGACGGGGACGAACCAGCCCGGCAGAATGCCCTCCAGCGCGGCCTGCGGGTCGGTCATGTCGAGCGTGGTGGCGGCGAGGGCGCCGACCGTGGTGAACAGGACGCTGGGCACGTACGCGCCCAGCGCCGTCCAGCCGGCCACGGCGAACGGGCTGCTGTCGCGCGGCAGGTAGCGGGCCAGGTCGGGGCTGTTGCTGTACGAGAGCGGCGTGGAGGCGATGATGGCGAAGCCGATGCCGATCGTGGCGACCAGCGCACCGCCCCTGAGGGGCTCCGCCGGGGCGTAGGACCAGTCCGTCCCGGCGAGCACGTATCCCGTGACCACGATGAACACGACGGTCAACAGGACGCTGAGCGCGGTGTAGAGGCGGACGATCGTCGCGTATCCGTAGATGGCGATCAGCAGCGTCGCCGCGGCGATGAGGACGATGACGCTCGCGTGGACGGCCGCGTTGTCCGGCAGACCCGTCCGGGCGGCCAGTGCGATGCCCGCGACCGAGGCGGCCGACCAGTTGAGGGCGAGATAGGCCGCGGCGATGAGCCAGCCGGTCAGGACGAGCACGAATTTGTTGCCGATGACGCCGTGGAACGCGCGTGAGATGACCGACCCACTGGTACCGGCGGCCGGACCGCCGGCCGCGATGACGCCCGTACAGATCCACAGCAGGTTCCCGGCCAGGATGATGCCGACGGCCTGCGGGAGCGTGAGCCCCATCAGGATCAGCGTGGCGCCGACGACGAGGCTCAGATAGCTGACGTTCGGCGCCGCCCAGACCGCGAAGAGCTGCCGTGGGCGACCGCCGCGCTCGTCGGCGGGAATCAGGTCGATCCCGCGGGTCTCCGGCTGCCCCGGGCGCTCGGAGCCCTGCCCGTCGAGGGCTCCTGCGGCGGTGGTGGGTGGTGTCGTCATCGAGGCCTCTCGGATGTCCGGGCGACGCTGCCTTTATTGGGCACATGGCCAACAACTTATTGGTCACCGATCCAATAACCTTTGGTCCATGACGTCAAGAGGTCGGCCGAAGCAATCCAGGAAGCTGCCCGAGCAGCGCCGCGCGGAGATACTGCGGACCGCCGCCCGCATCGGACTGGAGGAGGGGCTGGAGCGGATCACGCTGCGCCGCGTCGCCGACGCCCTGGGTGTCCGCCCCGGTCTGATCAGCCACTACTTCCCGGTCGCGGACCGTCTCCTGGGCGAGGCGTTCGCCTTCGCCGCCACGACGGAACGCGGGTCGCTGCTGCCCTCGGACGAGGAGGATCTGCCGCCCGTGGAGCGGCTGGCACGCTTCCTGGTGCGCCTGACGGACGGCGACCACCGGGACCTGAGCCGCCTGTGGCTCAACGCGCGGCACCTCAGCAGGTTCAAGGAGGCGCTGCGCGAGGCCGTGGGCGCGCAGGAGTCACAGACGCGCGCCGAGGTGGTCGCCCTGGTCGGCAAGGGTGTCCGGGCCGGAGAGTTCACGACCGACGACGAGGTCGGGGCGGCCCTGCACATCCTCATCACGGTCGACGGGCTGGGGGCGTACGCGAACGACGACGCGCCGCAGGACGGCCCGGACTACGGCGATGTGGCCATCGAGACGGCCGAGTCCCGGCTGGGCCTTGCGCCGGGGACACTGCGCGCCCGCGCGCGACCGGCCGGGACGGCCGCCGCCGGGTGACGCGGATGACGCGGGTGACGTGGGTGGCGCGGGTGATGCAGGTGACACGGGTGACGCAGGCGATGCAGGTGACGCAGGTGGTCGGCAGAGCCTGCGGGGGCGGGGTCGGCGCTCAGGGGGTCGCCGCGGAGACCACGTACACGACGGGGTTCATCGGGTCGGTCATGTTCACCATGATGTCCTGAGTGGGACGCGGGTCCTTGTTGGTGTGCCTGGTGCCCGCCCATTCGACCCCGGAGCCGAACTGCCAGCCCGAGACCTTCCGGTCGCGGTCGCCGATGGTCACCCTGCCGGGCTCCAGGTCGGAGCGGCCGCTGCCCATCCGGCCGAGGAAGCGGTCGAGCCCGGCGGACGTGGTGCGGAACTCCACGTAGAGCCGGCTCGCCTTCCAGTTGTTGGTCTCGTAGTACTGCACGTCCAGGGAGTTGCCGGGCATCGGCAGCTCGAAGATCCGGCGCTGCATCCGGGACGGCCAGCCCTCCCGGAGCCCCTGCGCGGAGGCCTCGGCCTCCTTGTTCTGACCGGCGCGGCGGCTCTGCCCGGCGGAGATCAGCAGATAGCCGGCCGGGATGCCGATGAGCAGCACGATGATGGTCGCCGTGATCAGCCTGCGGCGGATCGTCCGGCGCCGGTCCTGCGGCGGCCGGCCGTCGTCGGGCGGCGTGGACTGACGCGGCAGGACGGGGTGCTCGGCTGCGGTCATGTGTCTGGGGATCCCTAGGAGGTGCGGGTGTTGCGCGTATTGCGGATGGTGCTCGCTGCCTGGTCGTAGATCTGGGCGTACCGCTCGTACCGTTCGACCCGGCGGCGGTTGGCACGGCGGAATCTGCGGGCCACCAGCCGGGCGAGGTCGGCCGCGCCGACCATACCCGCCTCCGGGCCGAGCTGGGCCTTGGCGATCCGGGCCTCGGGTCGGTAGCCGCGGCCGGTGAGATGGCGCTTGAAGGCGTCCCGGGCGGGTCCGATGAGCAGGTCGTCGGCGGCGCTGACGCCGCCCCCGATGACGAAGCAGGAGGGGTCGAGCGCGGCGGCCAGATTGGCGATGCCGACGCCGAGCCACTGGCCGATGTCCTGGAGGAGCTCGACGCACATCGCGTCGCCCTCGCGGGCCAGTTCGGTGATGAGGGGCCCGGTGATGTCGGGGATGTTGCCCTTGACCCGCTCGATGATCCCGTGCGCCACCGGGGAGTCCGCGGCGGCCAGCTCCTTGGCCTCGCGCACCAGGGCGTTGCCGGAGCTGTACTGCTCCCAGCAGCCGCGGTTCCCGCAGGGGCAGCGGTGCCCGCCGGGCACCACCTGCATGTGGCCGAACTCACCGGCGACGCCGTACTTGCCGCGCTTGACCTGGCCGTCCTCCAGGATCGCGCCGCCGATGCCGGTGCCGAGCGTGATCATGACGAGGTGGTCCTCGCCGCGGCCCGCGCCGAACCGCCACTCCGCCCAGGCGGCGGTGTTGGCGTCGTTGTCGACCATGACGGGGACGACGAGGCGGGAGGCGAGGGCGTCGCGCAGCGGTTCGTCGCGCCAGGCGAGGTGCGGGGCGAAGAGCACCTTGGAGCGGTCCGCGTCGACCCAGCCGGCCGCGCCGATGCCGACGGCGTGCACATCGTGCCGGTCGGAGAGGTCCAGGACCAGCTCGACGATGGTGTCCTCGACGACCTTGGGGCTCTTGGACTTGTCCGGCGTCTCGGTGCGCAGCTGCTCCAGGATGTTGCCGTCGGCGTCGACGACGCCCGCCATCACCTTCGTACCGCCGATGTCGATGCCGACGGTGGGTACCCGCGGTGCCGTGAGGTGCGAGCGCCGCTCCCTGGTGCCCACTGTCCGAAGGACGGTGGCGCGGGCGGAGCCGCGGTGTGTGAAGTCGCGGTACGTGCTCATCGTCCCTGCGGGGTCTGGGGGGCCGGAGGCGGTGCTCCCGGCGGCGGACTGCGCCCGTCGGGCTCGATTCTGCCACTGCCGGGGCACCTGGGCTGGCGGACCGGCGGGTACGGGGCCGGTACCGGCCGGGGCTACTCGGCGTCGCCCTTGACCGGGTGGCCGCCCAGATGCGTCGGCGCGGGGGCCCGTTCCAGCTCGTGGCTGAGCTCCTCCAGCTCGCTGCCGCCCGCCATCTGACGGGTCAGCTCGTCCAGGGTGATGGACTCCTTGGTGTGGCTGCCGGACATGGCGCCCCGCTTCAGCAGGACGAAACGGTCCCCGACGAGATACGCGTGGTGCGGGTTGTGCGTGATGAGGACCACGCCGAGACCCGCGTCGCGGGCGGCCGCCACGTACTTCAGCACCACCCCGGACTGCTTGACGCCGAGCGCGGCGGTGGGCTCGTCCAGGACGAGGACCTTGGCGCCGAAGTACACGGCCCGCGCGATGGCGACGCACTGGCGCTCGCCGCCGGAGAGGGTGCCGATCGGCTGGTCGACGTCGCGCAGGTCGATGCCCATGCGCAGCAGCTCGGAGCGGGTCGTCTCGCGCATCAGCCGCACGTCGAGGCGCTTGAAGGGGCCGGCGCCGGTGGTCGGCTCGGAGCCGAGGAAGAAGTTGCGCCAGACCGGCATCAGGGGGACGACGGCCAGGTCCTGGTAGACCGTGGCGATGCCGCGGTCCAGCGCGTCGCGCGGGTTGGCGAGAGTGGTCTCCTCGCCGTCGATGAGGAAGGTCCCGGCGTCGTGCCGGTGCAACCCCGCGATGATCTTGATCAGGGTGGACTTGCCGGCGCCGTTGTCGCCGAGCACGCAGGAGATCTCGCCCGCGTGGACCTCCAGCGAGACGTCCGTCAGTGCCTTGATGTTTCCGTAGAACTTGCTGACGTGGTCCAGCTCGACGAGCGCCCGGTGGGGCGCCTCCCGGTCGGCCGGTGCCTTGGGGGCCGTCATTTCGTCGCCTCCGCGCGCTTGCGTACCCATGCGTTGAGCAGGGTGGCCAGGAGCAGCATGGCTCCGAGGAAGAACTTGAACCAGTCCGGGTTCCACTCCGCGTACACGATGCCCTTGCTGGTCATGCCGAAGATGAAGGCGCCGACCGCGGAGCCGATCGCGGAGCCGTAACCGCCGGTGATCAGACAGCCGCCGATGACGGCCGCGATGATGTAGATCAGCTCGTTGCCGACGCCCTCTCCGGACTGCACCACGTCGAAGGAGAACAGCAGGTGCTGGCCGGAGACCCAGGCGGCGAAGGCGACCCCGAGATAGAGCCCGATCTTGGTGCGGATCACCGGTACGCCGACCGCGCGGGCCGCGTCGGCCTCGCCGCCGACCGCGAAGATCCAGTTGCCGAAGCGGGTACGGAGCAGGATCCAGGTGGCGATCGCGACGAGGACCGCCCACCACAGGATGGTGACCTTGAACTCGACGCCGCCGATCGTCCACTGCGAGGCGAAGACCTTGCGGGCCGAGTCGAAGCCCTCCATGTCGCCGATGGCCTTGGTGGAAACGGTGCCGCTGATCAGCTTGGTGAAGCCCAGATTGAGGCCGGTCAGCATCAGGAAGGTACCGAGCGTGATGATGAAGCTCGGCAGTTTCGTACGGGTCAGCATGAAGCCGTTGAACGCCCCGACGGCCAGGGTGACCAGCAGCGACACGAAGACGCCGACCCAGACGTTGGCGGTCATCTGGTAGCTGAACATCGACGAGACCAGCGCGGAGCTGGTGACCAGCACACCGGCGGAGAGGTCGAACTCGCCGCCGATCATCAGCAGCGCCACCGGCGCGGCCATGATCCCGATCGTCGAGGCCGCGTACAGCACGGTGCCGAGGCTGGAGGCGCGCAGGAAGCTGTCGGCGACGATCGAGAAGAAGATGAAGACGGCCGCGGCACCCACCACCGAGCCGAGCTCGGGGCGGCCGAGCAGCCTGCGCAGCGGTGAGGTGCGCATCAGCCGCTCGTCGGTCCCGGCCGGGGCGGACGGTCCGGCAACCGTGCTCATCGGGTCCCCCGCTTGGTGTACTGGGCCAGTTCGGCGGCGTCCTTGGAGGTGATGATCTGCGGTCCGGTGAGGACCGGCCGGCCACCGCCGAGCACATTGCCGTTGTAGCGGTAGAGCCAGAGCAGGTCGACGGCCTCGTACCCCTGGAGGTAGGGCTGCTGGTCGACCGCGAAGCCGAGGGTCTTGTCCGTCAGGGCGGTGGCGACCTTGGCGTTCAGGTCGAATGTGTCGATCTCGGCCCTGCTGCCCGCGGTCTTCTTCGCCTTGACGGCGGCGTCCGCGAACGGCGCGCCGAGCGTGACGACCGCGTCGATGTTCTTGTCGGCCTGGAGCTTCGCCTCGATGGACGCCTGGACGTCGGGCATGTTGGTGCCCTCGACGTACAGGTTCTGCAGCTGGCCGTCGAAGGTCTTCTTCGCTCCGGCGCAGCGCTGCTCGTGGCCGACGTTGCCCTGTTCGTGCAGGATGCACAGCGCCTTCTTGCGTCCCCGTGCGTTGAGCTCCTCGCCGACCGCCTCGCCCGCGATGGACTCGTCCTGGCCGATGTGGGTGAGGGCGCCGAACCGCTTGGACTCCGCGGAGCCCGAGTTCACCGTGATCACCGGGATTCCGGCCCTGGTGGCCTTGGCCACGACGTCCTTCATCGCGTCGGGCTTGGCGAGGGTGACGACCAGCCCGTCGACCTTCTGGTCGATGGCCGCCTGCACCAGCTGGGCCTGCTGCTGCGCCTCGTCGTTGTGCGAGTACAGGAACTTGATGTTGTCCTTGACGGCCGCCTGCTCGGCGCCCCGCTGGACGATGTCCCAGAAGGTGTCGCCGTCGCCCGAGTGGGTGACCATCGCGAAGGTCCAGCGGGGTGTGTCCACCGCGGCCCGGCCCTCGGCGGCGGCCCGGGCCGCGCGCTCCTCCGCCCGCTTGCCACCGGTGCTGCTGCATCCCACGAGGGAAGCCCCGAGCACCGCCGCAAGCACGGCGCCCATCGCACGTACCCCTGTCCGAACCCTTGCCACGACGCCGTGCCCTTCTTGTGCTGCTCGCTGTGCTGCTTGGAGGGGCCGGGGATGGTGTACTCCCGGCCCGGCTGGCCAAGTATCCCCGAGCGGTCGCCGGCACCGCCCGGCAGGGGCGGGACGCGTGTGTCGGCGCCGGGTGGGCGCGGCGGGGTGCGGGAGGTTCACCGGGTACCGCGCGCGGTGTACTTCTCCAGCTGCGGCACGTCCTTCGCCGTGACGATCGCCGGACCGGTGAGCACCGGCCTTCCGCCGCCGACGACGTTGCCGTTGGTGCGGTTGAGCCACAGTCCGTCGACGGCGAGGTAGCCCTGGAGGTAGGGCTGCTGGTCGACGGCGAAGCCGACCTCCCGGGCCTTCAGCCGTTCGACGACCTCGGCGTTCAGGTCGAAGGTGTCGATCTCGGCCCTGCTGCCGGAGCCCTCCTTGGCCTTGACGGAGGCGGCGGCGAAGGGGGCGCCGAGGGTGACGACCGCGTCGATGTCCTTGCCTGCCTGGAGCTTCGCCTCGATCGAGGAGGTGGCGGCCGGCATGTTGGTGCCCTCGACGTTCAGGTTCTCGACCTCGCCGCCGAAGGTCTTGCGCACCCCGGCGCAGCGTTCCTCCAGCGACACGTTGCCCTGCTCGTGGATGACGCAGAGGGCCTTCCTGCGGCCCCGTGCGTCGAGCTCGTCGCCGACGGCCTCACCCGCGACCTGCTCGTCCTGCCCGATGTGTCCGAGCGCGCCGGCCTCCTTCGAGAACCGTGCGCCCGAGTTGATGGTCACCACGGGTATGCCGGCCCTCACGGCCTTGGCGACGACGTCCTTGAGGGCCTCCGGCTTGGCGAGCGTGACGATCAGCCCGTCGACCTTCTGGTCGATGGCGGCCTGCACCAGCTGGGCCTGTTCCTTGCCCTCCTTGTTCGCGGAGTACAGGAACTCGGCGTTGTCCTTGGCCGCCGCCTGTTTCGCGCCGCTCTGCACGATGTCCCAGAAGGTGTCGCCCTCCCCGGAGTGCGTGACCATCGCGATCTTCATCCGGGGAGTCCCGGCGGCCGCGCCGGCGCCGCCCCGCGCGGGCCTCTCCTCGGCGCTCCGGCCGCCGGAGCCGCTGCAGCCGGTGGCGGCGAGCCCCAGACCGAGGGCCGCGACGGTGATCAGGGTTGCTGCCTTGCGAGAGGTACGCATGGTGGGTCCGCCTTCTCTCCCGGCCGCCCGAGTGCGGCTGGAGGAGTTCTAGCGGTGGTGGTACGCGGCGTCAACGGGGCCGGGCGGCCGTCGTCACCGTACGAGCAGCTGGAAGTCGAAGCTGTAGCGGGAGGCCCGGTAGATGTGGGAGCCGAATTCGACCGCCCGCCCGGTGTCGTCGAAGGTGGTGCGCTCCATCGTCAGCAGGGCGGCCCCTTCCGCCTCGGCGAGCACTGTCCCCTCCTCGGCGGTGGCGAGCCGGGCGCCGACGGTCTGGCGGGCGCTGTGCAGGGTGATTCCGGCGCCGCGCATCAGCCGGTACAGGCCGGTGGCCTCCAGCCGCGCGGTGTCCAGGTCGACGATCCCGGGTGGCAGGTGGTTGCGCAGGAGTGCCAGCGGCTCGCCGTGCGCGTACCGCAGCCGCTCGACGAGGTGGACGTCGGTGCCCTCGGCGACCGCGAGGGCCTCGGCCACCGCCGCGTCGGCGGGTTCGACGGTGTTGCGCAGGACGCGGGTCGTGGGGTGCCCGCCCGTGGCCTCCAGGTCGTCGTAGAGGCTGCTCAGTTCGAGCGGGCGCCTGACCCTGCTGTGCAGCACCTGGGTGCCGACGCCGCGACGGCGCACCATCAGCCCCTTGTCGACCAGCGACTGGATGGCCTGGCGGACCGTGGGCCGGGACAGGCCGAGCCGTGCCGCCAGCTCGATCTCGTTGCCGAGGAGGCTGCCGGGGGCGAGCCGGCCCTGCTCGATGGCGGCCTCCAGCTGCTGGGCGAGCTGGAAGTAGAGCGGGATCGGGCTGGAACGGTCCACGCCGAGTTCGAGTGCGGCCGGGTCGGTGGTGGGTTTGGGCACGCGTGGAGGGTATCCCTCACGTCAGAAACTCCGGAAGACCGGTCGTCCGGTCGTCCTGTTGTCCTGTTGTCCGGACAGCATGACCAACGAACAAGGCGCACCTTGTCAGGACATATGGTTGACAGCGCAGCCGGTGGACGGCACGTTGGGTCCATGCGCATCGGACTCATCGGCACCGGCCGGATCGGTTCCTTCCACGCGGGCGTGCTGGCCCGCCATCCCGAGGTGGACGCCCTGGTGGTGACGGACACCGACGGGGCGCGGGCGGCAGAGGTCGCCGGGCACGTCGGCGCGACGGCGGTCCCGGGCGCCGCCGAGGTGTTCGGCGCGGGGGTGGACGCGGTGGTGATCGCCTCGGCCACCTCGGCGCACGCGGAGCTGATCGGCCGGGCGGCGCGGGCCGGGCTCCCGGCGTTCTGCGAGAAGCCGATCGCGCTGGACCTGCTGGGAACGCTGGGCGCGCTGCGCGAGGTAGACCGGTCCGGGAGCGTGCTCCAGCTGGGCTTCATGCGCAGGTTCGACGCGGGTTACACGGCGGCCCGGGACGCCGTGCGGGCCGGTGCGCTGGGCCGGCTGCACACCGTGCGGGCGGTGACGATGGACCCCGCCCCGCCGCCCGCCGCGTATCTGCCGCTCTCCGGGGGGCTGTACCGGGACTGTCTGGTCCACGACTTCGACATGCTGCGGTGGGTGACGGGCCGTGAGGTGACGGAGGTGTACGCCGCCGGGTCGGACGCCGGGCCCGGGATGTTCCGGGCGGCCGGCGACGTCGACACGGCGGCGGTGCTGCTGACCCTGGACGACGGCACCCTGGCGACGGCGGCGGCCACCCGCTGCAACGGCGCCGGTTACGACGTCCGGATGGAGCTGGCGGGCGAGCTGGACCAGATCACGGTCGGACTGGACGGCCGTACACCGGTCACCTCGGCCGAACCGCAGGGCCCGCCGGCCCCCTCCTCGCCCTGGCCCGGCTTCCTGGAGCGGTTCGCTCCGGCGTACGAGGCCGAACTGGACGCGTTCGTAGGGGTGGTGCGGGGCGATCGGGCCAACCCGTGCGACGGCCGGGAGGCGTTGTCCGCGCTGCTGATCGCGGAGGCGTGCGAGGTCTCCCGCCGGGAGCGGCGCCCGTCTCCAGGTCGAGTCCCCCGGTCCGGGGCGCCCCGGCTCACCAGCGGACGGGCAGTCCGCGCACCCCCCGCATCAGCATCCCGGGAATCCAGTCCAGCTCCCCCGCATCCGGGTCCGGGTCCGGCGCGAGGGAGGGGCAGCGCTCCAGCAGCGTACGGATCGCGATCCTGCCCTCCGTCCGGGCCAGCGGCGCACCCACGCAGAAGTGGGCGCCGTGCCCGAAGGCCAGGTGGCCACGGGCGTCCCGGCGGATGTCGAAGGTGTCCGGTCGCGGGTAGCGGGCCGGGTCACGGTCGGCGCCGGCCAGGGAGACCAGGACCGGCGCTCCCGCCGGGACGGTCCGGCGCCCGATCACGACCCGCTCGCGCGGGTAGCGGAACGTGGCGTTCTCCACCGGCCCGTCGTAGCGCAGCATCTCCTCGACCGCACCGCCGGTCAGCTCCGGGTCGTCGCGGAGGGCGGCCAGCTGGCCGGGGTGGTCGAGCAGTGCCCGTACCCCGTTGGCGATCAGGTTGACCGTGGTCTCGTGGCCCGCGACGAGCAGCAGGAAGGCCATGCCCACGAGTTCGTCGGGCGACAGCCGGTCCCCTTCCTCGTCGCGTGTCCGCACCAGCGCGCTCATCAGGTCGTCGCCGGGCGAGCACCGCTTGTCCTCGATGAGTTCGAGCAGGTACGCGTTCATGGCGCGGACCGCTTCCATCTCCTGGAGCGGCGAGGCCGGGGTGATGACGCCGTTGGACAGCCCGCGGAAGGCGGCGCGGTCCAGGTCCGGCACCCCGATCAGTTCGCAGATGACGGTCATCGGCAGCGGGAAGGCCAGCGCTTCGACGAGATCGGCACGGCCGGCGGGCACCATCGCGTCGAGGAGTTCGTCGGTGATCTGCTGGACGCGAGGGCGCAGCGCCTCGACCCGGCGGGCGGTGAATTCCCGGGCGACGAGCTTGCGCAGCCGGGTGTGGTGGGGTGCGTCCAGCTCCAGCATGTTGAGGAAGATGGGGTCGCTCTCGGTGGGTGCGCCCGGCAGTCCCCGCCAGTCCTTGGCGAACCGCGGGTCGGCGAGGGTGGCGCGGGCCTCCTCGTACCCCACCACCAGCCAGACGCGCTCGAACTCGTCGGTGCGGACGCTGTGCACCGGGCCCGCGGCGCGCAGCTTCTCGTAGTACGGATAGGGGTTCGCGGTGAAGTCCGCGATCCCGCGCAGATCGACATCGACATCGGCACGGCCACTGGCATCGGACATGGGATCGCCCCTTGTGGTCTGACGGCCCGGTCGGCCCGATCGTTTCGGACCGACCGGTTCACCCTATGCCGCCGGCTCCGTGCCGTCATCGTCGAGCAGGCCCGCGTCATGCACCAACAGCGCGATCTGGACACGGTTGTTGAAGTTGAACCTGGTCAGGATCCGGGACACCTGGGTCTTCACGGTCGCCACGCTGAGGTAGAGCGCGGCGGCGATCTCGGCGTTGGAACGGCCGCGTGCGACGGCGATCGCGACCTCGCGCTCCCGCTCGGCGAGTGCGGCGACCCGCACCCGTGCCCGGTCGGCGCGGTCCACCCGGTCGTCACGGCCGGTGCGGGGCCCGGTCCCGGCCGCGCGGGCCATGAGCTGACGCGTCACCGCGGGCGACAGCACCGGATCGCCGGCCGCCACCCGTCGTACCGCGTCGACGATCTGCGCCGGCGGGGTGTCCTTCAGTACGAAACCGGCCGCTCCGGCGCGGATGGCCCGCAGCACCTGTTCGTCGGCGTGGAACGTCGTCAGGACGATGATCTCCGGGGCGTCGGGCCGGGTGCGCAGCGACTCGGTCGCGGTCAGCCCGTCCATGCCCGGCATGCGGATGTCCATCAGCACCACGTCGGGGCGCAGCCGGTCGACGAGTCCGGCGACCTCCGTGCCGTCCGCCCCCTCCCCCACGATGTCGATGTCGTCGGCGCCGCCGAGCATGAGGGTGAGTCCGGCGCGTACGAGCGGGTCGTCGTCGACGATGATCAGCCGGACGGGCCGGGCCGCGGGGTCCATCGGGGTCGGGGTGGTCATGGCGACCACCGTAGCCAGGCCCGAAGACCGGCCGTGCCGGGCCCCCGGGTGCCCGCGGCGGTCAGGCCGGCCACGGCAGCGAGGCCCTGATCCGGAAGCCGCCGCCGGGTTGCGGCCCGTGGTCGAGGCTGCCCCCGGCCAGGGTGGCGCGTTCCGTGAGGCCGATGAGTCCCTGGCCGGAGCCGGGGACCTGCTCGAAGGGTTCGGTGGGCGCCGGATTGCGCACCTCGACGGTGAGTCCCTCGCCCGGGGCGCCGGCGACCGTGACGGTGACCTCGGTGCCGGGCGCGTGCTTGCGGGCGTTGGTCAGGCCCTCCTGGGCGATGCGGTAGACGGTGCGGCCGGTGGCGGCGGGGGCCGCGCCGGGGTCGTCGACGCGGTTGTCGAGGGTGACCTTCATGCCGGCCAGCCGGGACTCGCCGATCAGTGAGTCCAGTGTGGCGAGGGTGGGCTGCGGCCGGTCGCCGTCGCTCTCGCCGGGGCTGCGCAGAACCCCGATGATCTCGCGGAGGTCCTGGAGCGCCTCGTGCGCGCTGTCCCGGATGACCCCGGCGGCGCGGGCCACTTCGGCCGTCGGCGCGTCGGGGCGGAATTCGAGGGCGCCCGCGTGGACGCTGAGCAGGGTCAGCCGGTGGGCGAGGACGTCGTGCATCTCGCGGGCGATGGCCTCGCGGGCGAGCCGCTGCGCCTGTTCGGCGCGGAGTCCGGCCTCGGCCTCGGCCCGCTGGGCCCGTTCGCGCAGGGTGACGACGAGCTGCCGCCTGGACCGTACGACCATGCCCCAGCTGACCACCAGCAGGGTCAGCAGCACTCCGATGACCACGGCCTCGATGAACGAGGTCTCGGGGTCGGGGCGCAGATACGTCTGTGCGGGGACGAGGGCCATGGACAGCACCGCGATGGCCACCACGGGCCGGAACGGGCGGTGCACGGCCACGCTGAACAGCGCGACGAGCATCGCCCCCGCCGCGACCGGCTCGACCGTGGAGATCAGCACCAGGCCCACCGCGACGCCGACCGGCCACCGCCGCCGCACCCACAGCGCACAGCAGGCCAGGGCACCGACCACGATGTCGGCGAGCAGGACGCCGTCGGGGGTGGTGGGGTCGGCCTCGATCGTCGCGACCGTGATCATGCCCACCGCGAGCGCACAGAGGAAGGCCGTCAGGTCGACGGCCCAGTCCCGCACGGTGCGTCGTGAGCGGCCGGGCCGGTCGCCGGGCAGCTCGGGGTCGGCCATGGCCGAGGGCAGCAGCCAGCGGTATTCCGTACGGGTCATGCCACAAAACTACCGAGGCCGGGCAGGTGATCCCGGCCGTGCGGAGGCGACCGGCGACCAAAGTCGCGGAAGACGAGACTTTCGGACGGGCGGCGCGCCCGGCGGCCGGCTCAGGAAGCGGCCGGGGTGAGCGCGCGGCGGCCCAGGGCGGTACCGGCCAGGACGAGCACCGCACCCGCCGCGCCGCAGACGCCGAGCCGCTCGCCGCCGATCGCGATGCCCACGGCGGCGGCCACAGCGGTTCCGTGCCGAGCAGCAGGCCGACCCGGGACGGCGAGGTGCGGCGTACCGACCACATCTGCACGAAGAAGGCGAAGAGCGTGCAGAAGACGAAGAGGAAGCGCCCGCAGCCTGCGCCGGCCGGCCACGGACAGTACGACGGCGAACCGCAGCACGAGCACGGCCAGGACCGTCTGGGCGGTGGTGATGCCCTTGGCCGCCAGGTAGCTCGAACCCCGGACGACGGCGACGAGCAGCACGGGCAGATCGGTGAGCCAGGCGCGGCGGGACGGGGCGAGGGCGGGCGCGGCGATCGAGGACACCTGGCTGCTTCTCCTGGTTCTCCACGGGAAAAGGTGTGGAGACCTCGACGGCTCGCACGCGGAACGATCACCGTACCGGCGTCGCCCTGTCCGGAGAAGCCTGCTCGGGCATCGGGCGGGAAGGTGCCGGATCCGGCCGGGCCGGCGGGCCGGCAGATGTGGAGACTCATCGGTGCGCGCCGGCCGGGCAATGGGGAGCGCAGCCCAGGCAGGGGTCCGATTCCCGCCGGTGACGGCCGGGCGCAGCGACTTTGCTGGTCCGTGTCGGGGCAACGGCCCGGACACCACCGACCGACGGAGGAACCGTCATGACCAGCACTGTGACCGGCACGACCCGCACCGCACTCGTCACCGGCGGCAGCCGCGGCATCGGCGCCGCGACGGCCGTGCGGCTCGCCCGGGAGGGCGTCGACGTGGCACTGACGTACGTACAGGACGAGGCGGCCGCCCAAGAGGTCGTGGCGAGGATCCGCTCGTACGGGCGGCGAGGCGTCGCCCTGCGCGCGGACTCGGCCGACCCCGATGCGGTCCCGGCGGCCGTGACCGGCGCCGCGGAGGCGCTGGGCCGGCTGGACATCCTGGTCAACAACGCGGGGATCGGCGTACTCGGCCCCATCGGCACCCTCACCCCGGCCGATGCGGACCGGGTGCTCGCGGTGAATGTGCGGGCGGTGTTCCTGGCCTGCCGCGCGGCGGCGGGACTGATGGAGCACGGTGGCCGCATCATCTCCATCGGTACGGCCCTGAGCCGGCACGCGGGCGGTCCCGGCTCCACCCTCTACGCGATGAGCAAGTCGGCGCTGGCCGGTCTCACCAAGCCGCTCGCCCGCGAGCTCGGCCCGCGCGGCATCACGGTCAATCTGGTGCAGCCGGGTCCGGTCGGCACGGACCTCAACCCGGCCGACGGCCCCTTCGCCGCCGGCCAGCGTGCGGCGACCGCCCTGGACCGTTTCGGCACCACGGACGAAGTCGCTTCCCTCGTCGCCTACTTGGCCGGTGCCGAGGCGGGCTACATCACCGGTGCGGAATTGGTGGTGGACGGCGGCCACGCGGCCTGACCGGGGCCGCGCCGGAAGAGGCGCGGGGGCCTCACCGCGGGCGCGGGGTGACCTCCGCCATCCGGGACCAACCCTCGCCCGGCACCTCCACGTTGATGATCTCCGGGGTCTCGGCGACCAGGTCCGCCATCAGGTCCATGGCCGCCGCGAAGTGCTCGGACTTCACGTGGGCGGCCCCGGCCTCGGGGGAGGCGAAGGCCTCCAGCAGGACGAACTGGTCGGGGTTCTCCACGCTGTACGACCACTCGAAGAACACATTGCCCGGCTCCTGCCGGGTGGCCAGGGTGAAGGGCTCGACGGCCGGGAGCCAGTTGTCCCGCTCTTCGCTGCGGACGGTGAATTTGACGGCGATGAAGATCATGCGTCCAGGGTCGCATATGCCCTGGACGCGGACTCATCGGGCACACCCGGATGGTGCCGGACGGACCGGACCCGGCACGTACACCGCGTCCTCGCCGCCCAGCGCCAGCAGCCGGTCCAGCGAGAGCGGCCAGCGGGCGGGGAAGGCGTCCCGGCCCGCCTGCGGTTCGCCGGACTCCTCGACCAGGTCCCCGCAGA
>NZ_JBCEWQ010000023.1:0-77684 GCF_038448545.1 Streptomyces sp. CLV115 | reverse complement strand
GAGGTGGACGGGGATGGGGTCGGCGTCGCGCAGGGGGCGGTAGGTGATGTCGGCGCGGCGGTATTGGGCGGCGGTGGCCTCGGCGGTCAGGCCGACGCAGCGGCCGGTGGCGATGGCGGCGAGCCAGTCGTCGATGTCATGGGTGTACTCGACATCGGGCCGTGCTCCTTCGGGCCACAGGCCGAGGGTGGTGGTGCCGGTGCGGCGGTCGATGGCCAGGGTGCGGGTGGGGATCTCGGCCAGGCGGATGCTCCGGCGGCGGGCCCAGGGGTCGTCCGAGGCCAGTGCCACGCAACGGGTCTCGTGGCCGATCAGGGCGTGCGCCCAGGGTCTGAGGTCGAGCGGGGCGCGGATGACGGCGAGGTCGCACAGCCCTTCCGCGAGGCCGCCGGTCGGGGTGTTGTGGCGGATCAGGCGCAGGTCGGTCTCGGGGTGCTGTTCGTGCCAGCGGCGCTGGAACTCGGTGGTGTGGCTGCCGAAGGCGGACCAGGCGTGGCCGATGTGCAGGCGGGTACGGCCGGTGGCGGCTTCGTGGACGAGCTCGTCGGCACCGGCGAGCAGGACGCGGGCGCGGGCGAGCACCTGCACGCCCGCGGGGGTGGGCGCGACGCTGCGGCTGGTGCGATGCAGCAGACGCACCCCGAGCAGGTCCTCAAGGGCGGCGAGGGTACGGGAGACGGCGGCCTGGGAGATGCCGAGTTCGTGGGCGGCGTCGGTGAAAGTGCCGGTGTCGATGATGGCGACCAGGCACCGCAGGTGTTTCAGCTCCAGCGCCGGCGCGCCGCGCCGTTCGGCATCCGTACGGTCATCCATACACCCAGCGTATCGATGGCCACGTGAATGCATTTTTCGTATGCCGGTGGTGTGCCCATGGTGGTGGGTATGCACATCGACTCCGGCGCCTCCCCCACCGCGGTGCCCGCTCCCGCCGCACACGACGGAGCCCGCGGCAGAGGGCGTTGGGGCGGGGTGGCTCTGATGCTGGGCAGCGGCCTGTCCAACCAGACGGGGGCCGCCATCGCGGCGCTGGCGTTCCCGGTCGTCGGCCCGGTGGGTGTCGTGGCGGTCCGCCAGTGGGTGGCCGCCGTCGTGCTCGGCGCGGTCGGCAGGCCGCGGCCGGGCCGGTTCACCGCCGCGCAGTGGCGGCCGGTGCTGGGGCTGGGGCTGGTTTTCGCCGCGATGAACCTGTCCCTGTACGTGGCGATCGAGCGGATCGGGCTCGGTCTGGCCGTCACCCTTGAGTTCCTGGGCCCGTTGACCGTGGCCCTGAGCGGATCCCGCCGTCGCACCGACCTCGTCGCCGGCGTCGCGGCCGCGGGCGCGGTGGTGGTCCTCACCCGCCCCACTCCGTCCACCGACTACGTGGGCATCTGCCTGGCCTCTCTGGCCGCGGTGTGCTGGGGCTGTTACATCCTGCTCAACCGGACCATCGGAGCCCGGCTGCCCGGTCTGGAGGGCTCGGCCGCCGCGGCGGCCGTCTCCGCGGCCTTCTACCTGCCCATCGGCGCCTGGGTGCTCTGGCACCACCGGCCCACACCCGCGGCCCTGGGGTGTGCGCTGGCGGCCGGAGTGCTCTCCTCCGCGGTGCCGTTCCTCGCCGACCTGCTGGCCCTGCGCCGTGTCCCGGCGCACTTCTTCGGGGTGTTCATGAGCGTCAACCCCGTCTTCGCGGCCCTGGTCGGCCTCGTCGTCCTGGGGCAGCGCCTCGATCACCTCGCCTGGCTCGCGATCGCCGTGATCGTCGCTGCCAACACCGCCGTGGTATCCACCGCCCACCGTCCCGCCGCCCGACGGCATACGGCGTGAAGGCGCCGAGCAGCGCCGAGGATGGAATCGGCCGGTCAGACGTGCAGGGTTCCGTCGAGGACGGTGACCGCGTGCCCGGTGAGATGGACCCGGTCACCGTGCACCGCGGTCCTGACAAGCCCGGTGCGCGCGGACACCTGCAGGCCGGTGAGCCCGTTGCGGGCCGTCCGCGCCGACCAGTACGGCGCCAGGGCGGTGTGGGCGCTGCCTGTGACCGGATCCTCCAGGATGCCTTCGGCGGGTGAGAAGAAGCGGGAGACGAAGTCGTACCCCAGGCCGGGGCCGGGCGCCGGCGCCGTGATGATGACGCCACGCAGGCCTTCACGACGGGTCAGGTCGGCCACCGCGTCGAGGTCGGGCGTCACGGCCCGGACGGTGGCCTCGTCGGGCAGGACGGTCAGCAGGTCGCCGAGCGCACCGGTACGGAAGGTGGCTTCCGGCGTCACCCCCAGGGCCTCCGACAAGCCCGCCGGCACCGGGACCTCAGTGCCGGGCGCGGCCGGGAAGTCCAGGGTGATGCTGCCGTCCTCGTGCGCATGCGCGGTGAGGTCGCCGCTGAACCGGCTGCGGAACCGCAGCGCGCCGGAAACCCCCAGTTCCCGCCGCAGCGTGTGCGCGGCGGCCAATGTGGCATGGCCGCACAGATTGGTCTCGACGAGTGGGGCGAACCAACGAATCTCCCAGTCGGCGTCCTCTCCGGCGGGAAGCCGCCGCACGAAGGCGGTCTCCGAGTGGTTCATCTCGGCGGCCACCTGCTGCATCCAGGCGGCCTCGGGCCAGTCCCCGGCGTCGAGCAGGCACACACCCGCAGGGTTCCCGGCAAAGGGACGGTCGATGAAGGCGTCTACGACGTGGATACGCATGCCGCGACGTTATCGACGCCAATCACAGCCGAACCAAGTCCAATCCGAGAAAAGTGGACTGAATTCTCATTCCGAGCCGCCACTGGCACGCACCCGGCGCGGCGCCCGGTCCCCGCGGGCGCCTTCGCGCACCGGGGGCCGGACGTCCCGGCCGGTGTGCCGTTACGCGTCCTCGTCGTCGACCCAGCTCATGAGCTTGCGCAGCTCGCGGCCGGTGGTCTCCAGGAGGTGGTCGCTGTCGGCCTTCTTGTACTCGTTGTACTTGGGCAGGCCGTTGTGGTACTCGGCCATCCAGGCCTTGGCGAAGGTGCCGTCCTGGATCTCGGCGAGGACCTTCTTCATCTCGGCCCTGGTGGCGTCGGTGATGATCCGCGGGCCGGTGACGTAGTCGCCCCACTCGGCGGTCTCCGAGATCGACCAGCGCATCTTCTCCAGGCCGCCCTCGTACATCAGGTCCACGATGAGCTTCAGCTCGTGCAGGCACTCGAAGTACGCGATCTCCGGCTGGTAACCGGCCTCGGTCAGCGTCTCGAAACCGGCCTTCACCAGAGCGGCGGTACCACCGCACAGAACGGCCTGCTCACCGAACAGGTCGGTCTCGGTCTCCTCGGTGAACGTCGTCCTGATGACGCCCGCCCGGGTGCCGCCGATGCCCTTCGCGTACGACAGGGCCAGCGCCAGGCCGTTGCCCGAGGGGTCCTGCTCGACGGCCACGATGCACGGGACGCCGCGGCCCTCCTCGTACTGGCGCCGGACCAGGTGGCCCGGACCCTTCGGCGCGACCATGCAGACGTCGACGTTGGCCGGCGGCTCGATGAAGTCGAAGCGGATGTTCAGACCGTGGCCGAAGAACAGCGCGTCGCCGTCCTTGAGGTTGTCCTTGACGGACTCCTCGTAGACCTGGGCCTGGATCGGGTCCGGGACCAGGATCATGATGACGTCCGCCTCGGCGGCCGCCTCGGACGGCGTCACCACGCGCAGGCCCTGCTCCTCGGCCTTCGCCCTGGACTTCGAGCCCTCGTGCAGACCGACACGGACGTCGACACCCGAGTCACGGAGCGACAGCGCGTGGGCGTGGCCCTGGCTGCCGTAACCGATCACCGCGACCTTGCGGCCCTGGATGATGGACAGGTCGGCATCGTCGTCGTAGAACAGCTCGGCGGGCATAGTGGTTCTCCTTGATTCCTTGGACGTGAGGGTGTGCGGACGGGATCGGCCGGAGGTGGCGGTGGGCCAGGGTCTTCCGTTCGGATCAGGCCCGATCAGGGACCGGGGCACGCGAGCCCCGGCATGATCCGGACGAGAGGCTCTAGGCGCTCCGCGCGTCGGCCGTCGCCCCGATGGTGCCGGTGGCCGGTGTGAGGCGGATCGGGCGTGCCTCGCGGGCGGAGCGGTCGGCCAGGGCCCGGGAGCCGCGGCCGATCGCGATCGCGCCGGACTGGACGAGTTCCTTGATGCCGAAGGTGGCGAGCATCCGGAGCATCGCGTCGAGCTTGTCGCCGGAGCCGGTCGCTTCGAGGGTGACGGCGTCGGGCGAGACGTCGACGGTTCTGGCCCGGAACAGTTCGGCGATCTGGATGATCTGGGCCCGGGTGCCGTTGCCGGCGCTCACCTTCACCAGGACCAGCTCGCGCTGGACGGCGGAGTCAGCCTCCAGCTCGACGATCTTCAGGACGTTGACCAGCTTGTTGAGCTGCTTGGTCACCTGCTCCAGGGCCAGTTCGTGATCGACCCTGACGACGATGGTGATGCGGGAGAGCTCCGGGTGTTCGGTGGTGCCGACCGCGAGCGAGTCGATGTTGAAGCCGCGGCGCGAGAACAGGGCGGCGACACGGGCCAGGATGCCGGGCGTGTCCTCGACCAGGACGGAGAGCGTGTGCTGGGACATGTCAGAGGGTCCTCTCAGTCGTCCGCGCAGTCGCCGAAGTCGGGGCGTACGTCGCGTGCGGCCATGATGTCGTCGTTGGAGGTGCCGGCAGGAACCATCGGCCACACCATCGCGTCCTCGTGGACGATGAAGTCCACCACGACGGGGCGGTCGTTGATCGCGTTGGCCTTGTCGATGATCGCGTCGAGCTCGTAGGGGTTCTCGCAGCGCAGGCCCACACAGCCCATCGCCTCGGAGAGCTGGACGAAGTCCGGGACCCGGGTGCCGTGGTTGGCGGCGGAACCGACGCCTCGGGTCGATCCGGTGGTGGCGTTGGTGGCGCCGTCGTGCAGCACGGTGTTGGAGAACCGTGCTCCGTAGAAGAGGTTCTGCCACTGGCGGACCATCCCGAGGGCGCCGTTGTTGATGATCGCGACCTTGATCGGGATGTTGTTGAGCGCGCAGGTGGTGAGTTCCTGGTTGGTCATCTGGAAGCAGCCGTCGCCGTCGATCGCCCAGACCGTCCGCTCGGGGCGGCCGGCCTTCGCGCCCATCGCCGCCGGGACCGCGTACCCCATCGTTCCGGCGCCGCCCGAGTTGAACCAGGTGCCCGGCTCCTCGTGCGGCAGGAACTGCGCCGCCCACATCTGGTGCTGCCCCACACCGGAGGCGAACAGCGTTCCTTCCGGGGCCAGTCGGCCGATCCGTTCGATGACCTGCTGCGGGGAGAGCAGGCCCGGATCAGCGGGCAGTTCGTAGCCGCGCCGGTAGGTGGTGCGCCAGTGGTTCAGGTCCCGCCACCACGCCGTGTATCCCGTTCGGGCGGCCTCACCGACGCGGCCCTCCTCCCGCTCGGCGTGCACGGCGGCGGTCAGGGCGAGCAGGACCTCGCGGGCGTCCCCGACGATCGGTACGTCGGCGACCCGGTTCTTGGAGATCTCCGCCGGGTCGATGTCGGCGTGGACGACCTTGGCGTGCGGGGCGAAGCTGTCCAGCCTGCCGGTGACGCGGTCGTCGAATCGGGCCCCGAGGGCGACGATCAGGTCGGCCTTCTGCAGCGCCGCGACTGCCGCGACGTCCCCGTGCATCCCGGGCATCCCCACGTGCTGCGGGTGGCTCCCCGGGAAGGCGCCGAGCGCCATCAGGGTGGTGACCACGGGGGCCCCGGTCAGCTCGGCCAGGGCGCGCAGCTCGGCGGTGGCCCGCGCCTTGAGCACCCCGCCGCCGACGTAGAGGACCGGGCGGCCGGCGGCGCCGATCAGCCTGGCGGCCTCGCGGATCTGTTTGGCGTGCGGCTTGGTGACCGGACGGTAGCCCGGCAGGTCCGTGGCCGTCGGCCAGCGGAAGGTGGTGGCCGCCTGGAGCGCGTCCTTGGTGATGTCGATGAGCACCGGCCCGGGGCGTCCGGTCGAGGCGATGCGGAACGCCTCGGCGACCGTGCGCGGGATGTCGTCGGCGTTCGTGACCAGGAAGTTGTGCTTGGTGATCGGCATGGTGATGCCGACGATGTCCGCCTCCTGGAAGGCGTCCGTGCCGATCGCGCCGGAGGGGACCTGGCCGGTGATCGCGACCAGTGGCACGGAGTCCATGTACGCGTCCGCGATCGGGGTCACCAGATTGGTGGCGCCCGGCCCCGAGGTCGCCATGCACACCCCGACCTTGCCGGTGGCCTGCGCGTACCCGGTGGCCGCGTGTCCGGCGCCCTGCTCGTGGCGGACCAGCACATGACGGACCCGGTCCGAGTCCATCAACGGGTCGTACGCCGGAAGGATGCAGCCGCCGGGGATCCCGAACACGGTGTCCGCGCCGGCCTCCTCCAGCGAGCGGATGAGGGACTGGGCGCCCGTCACGTGCTCGGCGCCGGACTCGGGCTGCCCGGTGGTGCGGGGCAGCACTTGCGGGAGGAGGGCCGCGGGGGCCTGCTGCACAGCGTTTGACATCGTCAGTTCCAAAAGTCCGTAGGGATGTTGGTGAGGACGTTGCGGTGATCGGCAGCCGCGGCGGGAGCGGCCGGACGGTGCGTGCCCGCCGCCGGGTGATCACCGCGTCGGTGCACCCGGCGGACCCGACGGGCGGTCAGGGCGGGGTTCTCGTCCTCTGGAGGGCGTCGCAGGTGTGCCGTACGAGGTCGAGCCCGGCGAGCCTGCGGACGAGCGGGCCCTCCACGGTCAGTTCGCCCCGTACCGCCACCGCCGCCGCGTAGCCCCGGTCCACCGGTACGTCGAGCAGGGTCCAGCCGGACGGCGGGTACGGGCCCTCGGGGCGTCCCGATCCGACGTAGTCGAGCGAGGGATCGCGACCGAGACCGGTGCCGAGGCCCTTGAGGTAGGCCTCCTTCCGGGTCCACAGCCGGGCCAGGGCCCGGGGCCTGGCAGGCGGGCTCAGCGCCGCCAGTTCGGCCTGTTCGTCCACGTGCAGCATCGCGGCGAGGTCGGCGGTGCCGTCCTCGTCCGGCACCAGTTCCACATCGACCCCGATGGGGGCCGCCGCGGTTCCGACGACGGCGAGATCACCGCGGTGGGACAGCGAGAAGAACAGCCGGTCGTCTGCGTCGAGCACGGTGGGCCGGCCGTGCGGCCCGCCGCAGCAGGGGCAGGTGTCCCGGCCGAGGTGGACCTCTTCGGGGCGCAGGCTCAGGTACGAGCCGAGCAGCCGGCGAAGGGCGACATGCGCGGCCGTGAACCGGGTCCGGTCGGCGGCGTGCATGAGGGTGGCGGCACGCTGACGCTCGGTCGCGTCGAGTACCTGTTCGTCCAGGATGCCGATGGGGACATCCGAGACCCTCAGGAGCCAGAGGTCGAGCGAGCCTGGGGGTGGCAGCTCGCGGACGACCCACGGCAGCGTTTGTTCCACGGGGTCTCTCCTGTTCGTACGAGAGTGACAGGCGAGCCGGGTCTCACTGCGTGGCCGGCGCGACCGGCAGGTCGCGCCTTTGGCGCAGCGGCCCGATCAGGAGGAGCAGCGGGGTCAGGGCGAGTCCCGCGGTGAGCAGCCACAGGGTGGGCCGCAGGCCGAGGGCGGTGCCGAGGATCCCGCCGAGCAGTGAACCGAAGGGAATGGCGCCGAAGTTCGCCACCGAGACGCTGGCCGAGATGCGGCCGAGCAACTGGGGCGGACAGTAGCGCTGGCGGAAAGCTCCCTGGATCACGTTGGCGAGTACGACGCCGAGCGAGAGGACCGCGCTGCCGACCACCAGTGCGGACAGTGTCCAGTCCGTCCGTGTCAGCGGGATGAGCAGGGCGAACGGGGCGCTGGCGATGGTGGCGACGAGCAGTCCTCGGGCCGATCCGAACCGTGCGATCAGGCGTTTCGCGGTGGTGGCCCCGAGGATCCCGCCGATGCTGCTCGACGCGAGGAGCCAGCCGGTGGCGCCCTCGGGCACCCCGAGCTCGCGGATGATGAAGACCGGCAGGATCGCCGCCTCGGCCGTGAGCAGCAGATTGGTGGCGGTGCCGTACAGGGTGAGGACGCGCAGGTAGGGGTCCTTGAAGGTGTAGTGCAGGCCCTCCTTGATGTCCTGCCGCAGCGCCCGGCGCCGTTCGGGTTTCTCCGGGAGCGGTTCCTTGCCGCGGATGCCGAGCAGGCACAGCGCGGAGACGAGGAACGTCGCGGAGTTGACGAGGAGGCCGGAGGCGGCGCCGAAGGCCTGGGCGAGCAGGCCGCCACCGCCGAGCCCGGCGACCTGGGCCACCGACTCGCTGCCCTGGAGCTTGGCGTTGGCCTCCTGGAGGTCCTCGGGTTCGACGATGGAGGGCAGGTAGACCTTGTACGAGATCCCGAAGAACACCGCGGCGAAGCCGTTGATCAGTGCCACGGCCAGCAGTTGGGTCATCGTCAGGACGCCGAGCCAGCCCGCCAGCGGAACGCTCGCGAGCAGCACCAGCGGGACCACGTTGCAGATCAGCATGATCGGCCGGCGTCGCATCCGGTCCACCCAGGCGCCGGCGGGCAGGCCGATGAGCAGCCAGGGCAGCCAGGGGGCGGCGGCCAGCGCGCTCACCCAGAGCGTGCTCGCGTCAAGCGTCACCACGGCCACCAGGGGCATGGCGACCCCGGTGATGTTGATGCCGACGCGGTTGGTCGTCTCGCCGAGCCACAGCAGCCGGAAGTCGTGGTGGCGCACCAGCCCGCTGCGCGGCGGCCGCTCGGCCGCCTTGCCCGGGGCGCGTTCGGTCAGCCGGGCCGACATCACGTCACCGCCCCGGCCACGGCGCGGGCCAGCAGCGCGGCTCCGTCGGACCAGCGGGTGCGCCGCTCGGCCGACTCGGCCTTCAGCGCGTCCCGTCGGGCGTTCAGGGTGCGGATCCCGTCGGCCGTGGCACCGGGTCCGCCGCCGTGGGCGCATGCCTCGACGACCCGGTCGGGGGCCAGCCCGCCGCCGTCGACGGCGGCGAAGCGGGCGGCGTCCACCAGCGAGCGGCCGGATTCCAGGGCACCGAGCACGGTCTCGCCGACCAGATGGTGCGCGGCCCGGAACGGTGTCCCGTCCAGGACGAGCCGCTCCGCCAGGTAGGTGGCCGAGGTGAAGCCGTCCACGGCCCGGTCCGTCATGCGTTCGCGTTCCGGTTCGGTGCCCGCCACCACCAGGCTCAGCAGCGTCACCGCGTCGGTGGTGCTGCTCAGTCCGGGCCGGAGGTGCCGTACGGCCTCGGTGCCGACCGCGATGGCGTTGGTGTAGCCGCCGGTGGTCATCGCGGACGCCGCGCCGACGAAGGCGCCGAGGCTCGCGGTGGACCTGCCCTGGATGTGTTCGAGGAGGAACGGGTTGCGTTTCTGCGGCATCATCGAGCTGGAGCCGACGAGGGTGTCGCCCACCCGCAGCAGTCCGAACTCCTCCGAGCTCCAGGTGCTCAGGTCCCGCCCGGCCCGGGCCAGCGAGACGCCGAGGACGGCGGACGCGGACAGCAGGTCCAGTACGAAGTCCCGGGAGGCGACCGCGTCGACCGAGTTGGGGGCGGCGGAGCTGAAGCCGAGCAGTTCGGCGGTGCGGCGGGGGTCGATGGGTACGGAGGTCCCGCCGATCGCGCCGGCGCCCAGCGGGTTGACGTCGAGCTGGCGTCCGGCGTCCAGCAGCGCCTCGTACGCGCGCAGCACCGCGCCGGCGACCCCGGCGAGGTAGTGGCCGTAGCTGATCGGCACAGCCGGCTGGCCGTGGGTGTAGGCGGGCATGACCACGTCGCGGTACTCCTCGGCCTTCGCCAGCAGCACCCCGGCGAGCCGGTCGACCGCGTCGAGCAGGGCCAGGTAGGGGCCGCGGGTCTTGAGCCGGGTGGTGGTGGCGTTGAGGTCGTTGCGGGACCGGCCGGTGTGCAGGATGCCGCCGGTCTCGTCGCCCAGCTTCCCGATGAGGTGTCCCTCGTAGGCGAGGTAGACGCCGCGCGGCATCGGGGTGGCCCTGACCGGCGCGAAGTCCTGTCCGCGCAGTTCCTCGACGGCGCGCAGCAGGGCGGCGGCCCGGCCGGCGTCCACGATGCCGCGCTCGGTGAGCATGATCAGGTGGGCGCGGTCGACCTCGCTGATGCAGCGCAGCTCCTCGCCGAGTCCGTCCGCGGTGTCCGGCAGGTACTGGTCGTAGACGATGCGGTGTGCCTCGGCGTCGAGCGCGGCCTTGAGCCGGCCGGTGTCGACGCCGTTCGCCGTCGCTGCGGTCATGCGAATGCCTCCTCTGTGTGCAGATCCGCGTAGGTCACGGCCTCGCCCAGCAGCGCCACGGCCCGGTCGGCGGCCTCGGCCGCCCGCACCGAGCGGTCGGCGACGGCGATGGCGTGACCGACACGGCCCCGGAAGTCCTCGGCGGGACCGACGGGTTCGCCCGGGGCGCGGTAGAGCACCGCTTCGACGGTGCCCGGGACCGTGCGGGCCCTGGCCCTGGCTTCGGTGAGTGCGGTGGAGTGCGCGAGGATGCCGTCCTGTTCCGCGGTGAGGAACCGGATCGAGGCGCGGGCGTAGCCGCCGCGTTCCAGTTCGGGGGCGGTGCCGAGCGAGGCCAGCACCTGGGCGCGGACCAGGTCGATCCCGCAGGCCCTGCGGACCAGTTCGGGGATCATGCCGCCGGCCAGCCGGGGGTTGACCTCGATGACCTGGGCGGTCCGGGGGCCGGTCAGCCGCAGTTCCACATGGGCGGCTCCCCAGCCGAGGCCGAGCGCCCGCACGGCACGCACCGCGGACTCGCGCAGGGCGATCTCCTGTTCGCCGGGGAGCGCGGCCGGCACGTCGTGGCCGATCTCGACGAAGACCGGCAGCGCGCCGACGTGCTTGGCGACGGTGACGACGGCGTCGGTGCCGAACACCTCGACGGAGTACTCCGGTCCGGTCAGGTACTCCTCGATCAGGATCCGGCTCGGTGCGGCGATGCCCCGTTCGTTCACGGTGGCGGCCAGCAGCGTCCCGGCGTGCTCGGCGACCTCGTCGAGGTCCGTGCAGAGCCGTACGCCCAGACTCCCGGAGCCCTGCACCGGTTTGACCACCACGGGCAGGCCGATGGAGCGGGCCGCGTCGAGTGCGTCGCCGACTTCGCGGACGACGGCGAAGTCCGGTGATCCGACGCCCGCTTCGGTGAGCATCCGGCGCTGTTCGGCCTTGTCGCGGCAGGCGTGTACGGCTTCGGCCGACGGGCCGGGCAGGCCGAGCCGGTAGGCCAGTGCGGCGGCGGTCGGCACGTAGTACTCGGAGCTGGTCAGGACGCCCGCGACGGCGGCCTCGTCCTCCAGCGCGCGGACGGCCGTCCACAGCGCGGCTTCGTCGGAGGTGTCCACGACGACCGTCCGCAGCCGGTCCTCGGCGGCGTACGGGTAGCGGTCCGGGTCCGCGCACAGCAGCACGGGCACCACACCGAGTTCGGCCGCGCGCGCGGCGAACAGCCGTCCCGTACCGGTGGTGTTGCTCTCCACCAGGAGCAGCAGGCGCTCGCTCATGAGCCGACCACCGGCATCACCACGTCGTCGAAGCCGCGGCGGGCCCACAGCAGCCGGGACCAGGCGGCGGGGGCGTCCAGCGGGTGTTCGACGGTGAGCGGGCCGTCGACGGCGGGGGCGGGGACGATTCCCTGCTCGTTCAGCCAGTTGTCGTTGTAGACGGTGGACTGGTAGCGGTAGCCCTCGTCGGGGAGCACCATCACGACGGTGCTCTCCGGGTTCCGCTGGGCCCACCAGGAGGCCACCTGGAAGGAGGCGCCGCTGGTCGGGCCCATGAACAGGCCGTGGGCGCGGTAGAGCTCGTGGGTGGCGTGGAACGCCTCGGGGGCCGTCACCCAGTGGACCTCGTCGTACGACGCGTGCTTGACGTTGCCCGGGTGGATGCTGCTGCCGAGCCCGCGCAGCATGCGCGGTCCGTCCGGGCTGCCGAAGATGATGCTGCCCTGGGTGTCGACGCCGACCAGGTGCAGTGCGGGGCCGGTCTGCCGCAGCGCGGCGGCGAGTCCGCCGGTGGAGCCGCCCGAACCGACCGGGCCCACCAGGCAGTCGACGGCGCCGACGGTGTTGCCGATCAGGTCGGCGACGATGCCGTACGCGCCCGGGTTGTCGGGGTTGTCGTACTGGCCGGGGACGAAGGCGTCCGGGTGCTGCCGGCGCAGCTCGGCCACCCGGGCCAGGCGCGCGCCCTGGATGCCGCCGGGCTGGCCGGTGTGCTCGACGATCTCCACCGTCGTGCCGAGCATTTCGAGCCGGGTGCGCAGGTCCCGGTCGATCGCCGAGTCGCCGACGATGGTCAGCGGGTAGCCGCGCAGCCGGCAGACCATGGCCAGGCCGAGGGCGAAGGTGCCGGAGGAGGTCTCGATGATCCGGGTGCCCGGGGAGATCAGGCCGGCGGCCTCGGCCCGGTCGAGTATGTAGCGGGCGGGCAGCAGCTTCATCAGGCTGAAGGCCGCCGCGTAGAGGTTGTCGGTCACCTTGATGATGCGGGGCAGCTCCGTCGCCTCCACGATCGATGAGTGAGCCTTGGGGAGAGTCGTCGTCGTCATGTCAGTCACCCGTTGTGTAGTTCCACTGCTCGTGAATTCCGAGCTCTTGCAGGAGGTCCTGGGCCAGTCCGGTCCGCGCCTCGACCTCGGGGTCGTCCCGGTCGAAGAGGAGTCCGGCGATGTCCCCGCTGTGTGCCGCCTGTACGCCGACGGCTCCGGTGGTCCGCGCGATGTCCCGGATGCGGTCGAGGTCCGGGATCGGCAGATGACGCTGGTTGATCTCCGTGCTGGTCGTGGCCACCGAGCCCAGCAGGGCCACGTCCTTCATCTGGATGGCCTCCCGGAGCATGGCCTGCAGCCGGGTGAAGAGGTCGATCTCGTCCTGCCCGTAGCGGGCCGGTGCGAGGGTGAGTGTGTCCACGCCCCGTCCGCCGCCCTCGGGGCGTGAGCCGAAGCCGAGGACCCGCAGGGCCGGCATCGGGTAGCCGAAGTCCTCGATGACCGTGCCTTCGCGCTGGGCGAAGAGGACGGTGGATTCCTCGAACATGAGGGAGTCGGAGGCGGTTTCCGCGCGTACCGCGATCCGGGCGACGTCCTGCGGCGGCAGCGGGCTGACGAACGCGTCCTTCACCGCCCAGATCGCTGCGAGCACATCGCTGGTGGAGGAGCCGAAGCCCCGGCACAGCGGTACGTCACCGGTGAGGTCGAGGTGCCCGCCCGGCAGCTCGTCGCCCGGCAGCGTCACGGCGCGTACCGCGAGTTCGGCCGCGCGCCTGGCCTTGCCCTTCCAGTCCGGCGTGACGGTGACCTCGGCGCCGGGGGCGGGGATGAAGGTCGCTCGGGTCGCGTGAATGGTGCAGGGAAGTGTGACGAGACCTCGGGTGAGCCCGCCGTCGCCGGTGAACACGCCTTGCAGGATCTCGCCGTGGTGGACGGGGGCTGAAGCTACCCCGACACGCCAGCCGGAATGATCAACCATTTCCTTGACTTTCTGTTGCCGGGAGCCGTGGCCTGCGGATGACTTCACGCTATGCAGGCCGGAACCCTTCGCCCGGCGGCATGAGCGGCAGCCCGCGGGCAATTGGGGCCCGTGGCCGCGGCGCACGCGAAGGTGCCCGGGTCCGCCGTCGTGGGCGGTCCCGGGCACCGGTGTGCCGATGGATCAGTGGCGAACCCCGCGCAACTCTTCCGCCAGCACCTTTCCGATCTCGCGGAGCGGTTCGGCCGTGGTCATGTCCCAGTGCTCGCAGTCGATTTCGTGTTCCTCGACCCGGCCCGTGACATGGGGGGCCCAGGCCGCGGCGCCGCCGGTCGCGGCGGGGGTGCGGGCGGCGCCGAAGAACACCGCGTCGCCGCCCAACCGCCGCCGGGGAACGTACCGGTAGCGCATCTCCAGGTTGCCGGCCGTGGCGGTGACGACCGCCGCGGCCTGGGCCGGCTCCAGAGCGCCCAGGATCGCGTCCTCGGCGCGCAGCACGGCGGCCAGTTCCTCGGCGTCGGGGGCGGAATCGGCGCAGCGGACGTCGAGTCCGGCGCCGCGGCCGCCGAGCAGGGCGGTCAGCACCTCCCGGCCGGTGATGGCCGGTGGCCGGAATCCGTCGGGCAGCGGGTAGGAGTCGAGCAGGGCGAGGAGTGCCACCTGCTCGCCCTGCTCCTCCAGCCGGGCGGCGATCGCGTGGGCCACGAGTCCGCCGAACGACCAGCCGAGCAGGTGGTACGGGCCGTGGGGCTGGACGGAACGGATCTGGGCCACGTACCCGTCGGCCATCTCCTCGATGCCGGCCGGCCGGTCCGAGGGGCTGGTCAGCTCCTTGGCCTGGAGGCCGATCAGTGGCCGCTGCCCGCCGATGTGCCGGAGCAGACCGGCGTACGACCAGCTCATCCCGGAGATCGCGTGGACGCAGAACAGCGGGGCCTCGGTGCCGGTGGCGGTCGCGGCGCGGATCGGCAGCAGCGTCTCCATCGGGTCGCCGCCCGTGTTCGTGGCGATGTGTTCGGCGAGCAGTACGGGTGTCGGGTACTGGAACAGGTCGCGGATGGTGACGCGGGTGTCCCAGATGGAGCGGATCCGGCCGATCAGCCGGGTGGCGAGCAGCGAGTGGCCGCCCAGTTGGAAGAAGTGGTCGTCGATGGTGACCGAGGTCAGTCCGAGGACCTCCGCGAAGAGGCCGCACAGCACTTCTTCCGCCGGGGTGCGGGGTTCCCTGCCGCCGGCGGTGTCGGCCTGCGGCGGTTCGGGCAGTGCCCGGCGGTCGAGCTTGCCGTTGACCGTCAGGGGCAGCGCGTCCAGCGGCACGATCGTGGCGGGCACCATGTATTCGGGCAGGGCCGCCACCGCGTGCCGGCGCAGCTCGGGAAGGTCCGGCCGGCTTCCTTCGGTGGGTACCACGTACGCCACCAGCCGTTTGTCTCCGGGCCGGTCCTCGCGGATCAGCACCGCCACCTGGGCGAGGGTGGGGTGCCGCAGCAGCGCCGATTCGATCTCACCGGGCTCGATGCGAAAGCCCCGCAGCTTGATCTGCTGGTCGGCCCGGCCGAAATACTCCAGCGCCCCGTCCTGGCTCCAGCGGGCCAGGTCGCCGGTCCGGTACATCCGTGAGCCGGGGACGCCGTGGGGGTCGGCGACGAACCGTTCGGCGCTGAGTGCGGGCTGTCCGATGTAGCCGTGGGCGAGGCCGTGTCCGGCGACGTAGAGCTCGCCGGGGACGCCCGGCGGGAGCATCCGGAGGTTCTCGTCCAGGACGTAGGCGTGCTTGCCCGCGATCGGCCGTCCGATCGGGATGGCGGGTGCCGGTCCGGTGAGGGTGTGGGTGGTGGTGAAGCCCATGCTCTCGGCCGGCCCGTAGCCGTTGACGAGGTGGAGGTGGGGGTGGTCGGCCAGTGCCTTGGCGGTGTGGGCGGGTGAGGCCGCCTCGCCCGCGGTCATGGCCTCCTTGATCCGGGAGAAGACGGCCGGGTGCTCGTCGAGCATGTGGTTGAACAGGCTCGCCGACATCTGCAGGGTGGTGATGGAGTGCCGTTCCACCAGCTCCGCGATCTGGTGCGGGTCGGTGTGCTGGCCGGGCTGCAGGACGCAGACGCCGCCGTGCAGGAGCGGTCCGAAGACCTCCAGGGCGAAGGCGTCCCAGGACACCGGCGAGCTCTGCAGGTACGTCTGTCCGGGTCCGAAGTCCAGGTAGTCGGGGCCGATGAACGTGGCGGCCAGCGCCCGGTGCGAGGCCGCGACGCCCTTGGGTACTCCGGTCGATCCGGAGGTGAACATCACGCAGGCGATGGACTCCGGGTGCCCTCCCGTCTCCACGGGGGTTCCCGGCAGGGCGCTGATCGCGGGTATCTCCGCGGTGAGGTCGATCAGGGTGGCGGGGGTCGACAGGGCCGTCAGGTGCGCCTGGGTGACCAGTGCCGCCGGGTCGGTCTGGCCGAGCACGGTGTTCAGCCGGTCGGCCGGGAACTGCGGGTCGAGCAGGGTGTATCCAGCGCCCGCCTTCAGGGCGGCGAGCAGGGTGGCGACGAGCTGCGGGGACCGTTCCAGGTGGATGGCGACGATGCTGCCCGGGGCGACTTTGCGTGCGGTCAGGTGGCGGGCCAGCCGGTTGGACCAGATGTCCAGCTCCTGGTAGGTCACCCGCTGTTCCTCGTGGACCAGCGCCACCTCGTGCGGGGTGCGGGCGGCCTGCGCCGTGAACAGCGCGTCGAGTCCCTGGCCGGGCGCCGGGGACTGTGCCCCGCTCCACTCCCGCAGCCGGTCCCGCTCCTGCCCGGAGACCATCTCCAGCTCGGCGAGGGGCAGATCGGGGGTGGCGACGGCGCCGTTGAGGAGCCGGACCAGGCGGTCCGCCGTGGCCTCGACGGTGCGTGCGTCGTACAGGTCGGTGGTGTACTCGATCATGATGTCGAGGCCGTCGGGCCGGCCGTCGGCGGCGCGGTTCTCGGCGAACGCGAAGGTCAGGTCGAACTTGGCGACGGAGACCGGCGGGACGGCGAACTCGCTGTCCAGTCCGGCGAGCCGGGGCGCTTCGCCGCTGGTGTCGCCGACGGTGAGCATGACCTGGAAGAGGGGGTGCCGGGCGGTGGTGCGCTCGGGGTTGAGGGCTTCGACCAGCCGGTCGAACGGCAGGTCCTGGTGGGCCCAGGCGGCGAGGTCGGTCTCGCGGACCCGGGTGAGCAGCTCGCGGAAACTCGGGTCGCCGCTGGTGTCGGTGCGCAGGACGAGGGTGTTGACGAAGAAGCCGACAAGGTCGTCGAGCTTCTGGTCGGTGCGGCCCGCGACGGGTGAGCCGAGCGGGATGTCGTGGCCGGCGCCGGACCGGGAGAGCAGGGTCGCCACGGCTGCCTGGGCCACCATGAACAGGGTGGTGCCGGTGTCCTGGGCCAGCGACATCAGAGCGGTGTGCAGTTCGGCGGGGCAGTGCACGGCGTGGGTGCGGCCGCGGTTGGAGGCGACGGCGGGGCGGGCGTGGTCGGCGGGCAGAGTGGCTTCCTCCGGCAGATCGGCGAGCACCCCGCGCCAGTGGTCGAGCTGGCGTTCCTCGTCGCGCTCCAGGATCCGCTGCTGCCAGAGGGAGTAGTCGGCGTACTGGACCGGCAGCGGCTCCCATTGCGGGGCGGCGCCCTCGGTGCGGGCCTCGTAGGCGGTGGCCAGGTCGCGGAAGAGCGGTCCGTTGGACCAGCCGTCGGAGGCGATGTGGTGGATCACCAGCATGAGGACGTGATCCTCGGCGCCGATCTGCAACAGCTGCGCCCGGTAAGGGAGTTCACCTGCCAGGTCGAAGGTCCGCCCGGCCTGGACGGCCAGCCGGCCGGCGAGCTCCTCCTCGGTGGTGCGGATCAGGGGCAGGTCGGAGGCGGTCGGGGGAAGGATGTGCTGGTGGGGGGTGCCCCGGTGAATCGGGAAGACGGTCCGCAGGCCTTCGTGACGGGTGGCCACATCGGTGAGGGCGAGCTGGAGGGCCCGGTGGTCCAGTGAGCCCTTGAGGCGGAGTGCGAGGGGGATGTTGTAGGTGGCGGACGGGCCTTCCATCTGGTCGAGGAACCACAGCCGCTGCTGCGCGGAGGACAGCGGCACGATCTCCGGCCGCTCCTCGGCCGTCAGCGCCGGCCGGCGCTCGCCGCTGCCCTCGGCCGCGATCCGCTCGGCCAGCTGCGCGACCGTGGCGTACTGGAACAGGTCCCGGATAGTGATCTCGGTCTCCCAGACGGCCCGGATGCGGCTGATGAGCCGGGTGGCGAGCAGGGAGTGGCCACCGCGCCGGAAGAAGTGGTCGTCGATGGTGACCGACGTCAGTCCGAGAACGGCCGCGAAGAGGCCGCACAGCACTTCCTCGGCGGGTGTACGGGGCGCGCGCCCACCGGTGTCGGTGCTGCGGCGGGGTGCGGGCAGGGCGCGTCGGTCGACCTTGCCGTTGGTGGTGAGCGGAATCTCGTCGAGCACGACGAAGGCGGACGGGACCATGTACTCGGGCAGCGCGCCGGAGATCTCCCGGTGCACCGCGTCGGTGTCGATCCGGGCGCCGTCGGCGGCGACGAGGTACGCGGCGAGCCGCTTGTCGCCGGGCCGGTCCTCCCGCACCAGTACGGTCGCCTGGCCCACGCTCTCGTGGGCGGTCAACGCGCTCTCGATCTCCCCGAGTTCGATGCGGAAGCCGCGGAGCTTGACCTGCTGGTCGGCGCGGCCGAGGTATTCGAGGGAACCTTCCAGGTTCCAGCGGACCAGGTCCCCGGTCCGGTACATCCGCGCACCGGCCGGACCGTACGGGTCGGCGACGAAGCGTTCCGCCGTCAGTGAGGCACGGTTGAGGTAGCCCTGTGCCAGGCCGGCGCCCGCGATGTACAGCTCGCCGGGAGCCCCCGGCGGAACCAGCCCCAGGCCGGCGTCGAGCACGTACAGGCGGTGGTTGTCGAGCGGCTCACCGATCGGGACGGCACCCGCGTAGTCCAGTGGCCGGTGGATGCGGTGGGTGGAGGCGAAGGTGGTGGTCTCCGTCGGACCGTAGCCGTTGACGACGGTGACGTCCGGGCAGTTGTCCATGACCCGGCGCACGGCCTCCGGCGGCACCACGTCACCGCCCGCCCACACCTCACGCACCCCGGCGAACGCGCCCGGCGCCTCTTCCGCCATGACCCGGAAGAGACCCGCGGTCATCCAGAGCGCGGTGACCCGGTGCTCGGTGAGCAGCCGTTGGTAGTCGGTGGGGGCGAGGTGGCCACGAGGTGCGACCACGACGGTGCCGCCGTTCAGCCACGGCACCCAGATCTCGTACGTGGAGGCGTCGAAGGCGGCCGGCGAGTGGAACAGCACGCGCCGGTGGTTGCCGTTGGCGTACATGGTCTGCGCGGCCAGGTCCGCCACATTGCGATGGGTGACCGCGACGCCCTTGGGCACACCCGTCGATCCCGAGGTGAACATCGCGTACACCGGCTGGTCGGGGTGGATGGTGTGGGTGGGAGCGGTGGCGGGCAGCCGGTCGAGGCCGGTGGTGTCGCCGAGGACGATGATCCGCGCGTCGGCGTCCTGGACGACCTGGTGGTCCGAGAGTGCCCGGTCGGTGAGGAGGACCGGTGCCTGGGTGTCGGCCAGGATCTGGACGAGGCGGCTGTCCGGGTCGGTGGTGTTCAGCGGGGCGTACACGGCACCGGCCTTGACCACGGCGAGCAGGGCGGTGAGCAGGTCGGTCGAGCGCTCCATGAGGACGGCGACCACGTCGTGCCGCTCGACTCCGGCGCCGATGAGGTGGTGGGCCAGCCGGTTGGTGACCTCGTCGAGTTCGGCGAACGTCAGATCGCGGTCCTCGTCCACCAGAGCGATCGCGTCCGGGGTCCGGGCGGCCTGGGCGGCGAACAGCTCCGCCAGGCTCGTCCCGGACGTCCCGGTGGTGGTGCCGCTGCGCTCTTCCAGGAGCAGTCGCCGCTCGTGCTCGCCGAGCAGGTCGAGGACGGAGAGCGGGGTGTCGGGCGAGGTGACGACGGCCTCCAGCAGGCGGTTCAGCCGTGCCATGAGGGCATCGATCGTCCGGGCGTCGTAGAGGTCGGTGGCGTACTCGATGGTGATGTCCAGACCGTCCGGACGGCCGTCGCGGGTGCGGTGCTCGGCGAAGCCGAAGGTCAGGTCGAACTTGGCGATCTGCAGGGCGCTGTACTCGGTCCGGGCGTCGAGCCCCGGGAATCCGATGACGTCCGAGCCGGCCTCGCCCATGGTGAGCATCACCTGGAAGAGCGGGTGCCTGGAGGCCGAGCGTTCGGGGTTCAGCACCTCGACCAGCCGGTCGAAGGGCAGGTCCTGGTTGTCCCAGGCCGCCAGGTCCGTCCTGCGGACCCGGGAGAGCAGGTCGCGGAAGCTCGGGTCGCCGGTCAGGTCGGTGCGCAGGACGAGGGTGTTGACGAAGAAGCCCACGAGGCCGTCGAGCGCCTCGTCGATGCGGCCGGAGACCGGGGAGCCGATCGGGATGTCGAGGCCGGCGCCGGAGCGGGAGAGGGCGGTCGCCACGGCGGCCTGGACCGCCATGAACAGGGTGGCGCCGGATTCCCGCGCGAGGTGGGTGAGACCGATGTGGACGTCGGCGGGCAGATGCGCATCGCAGGTGGCGCCGATGTACGAGGCGGAGGCCGGGCGCGGCCGGTCGGCCGGCAGGGTGGCCTCCTCCGGCAGGTCGGCCAGTGCACCGCGCCAGAACTCCAGTTGGCGGGATCCGGCACTGTCCGGGTCGTCGCCCTCGCCGAGCAGTTCCTGCTGCCACAGGGTGTAGTCGGCGTACTGGACCGGCAGTGGCTCCCACTCGGGCACGGCGCCCCGGGCCCGGGCCTCGTAGGCGGTGGCGAGGTCCTGGAGCAGAGGAGCGGTCGAGCCGCCGTCGGACACGATGTGGTGCATCACGATGAGCAGGACGTGCTCCTGCTCGCCGAGGGCGATCAGGCGGGCCCGGACCGGCAGGTCGGCCGCGAGGTGGAAGACCTGGGCGGACTCCTCGGCGAGAACGGCCGGCAGCGTCGCGGCATCGGCCGCGACGACCGGGAGCGGGAGCTCCACGTCCGCCTCGGCAAGGATGTGCTGGTAGGGGGTGCCGTCCTGGTCGGGGAAGAGGGTGCGCAGGCTCTCGTGCCTGCCGACCAGGTCCAGGAGAGCCGACCGGAGGGCCGGGCGGTCGAGTTCGCCGTTCAGCCGCACGGCGAGCGGGATGTTGTAGGTGGTCGACGGCCCTTCCATCTGGGCGATGAACCACAGCCGCTGCTGGGCGAAGGACAAGGGAATCACTTGGTCACTCCCATCCGGCGCATCGGCCGAAGTCTGGGCCGCGCGGCCTCGGCGCCGTCGAGCTTCTCGACGAGCGTGGCCACGATCGGGTTTTCGAAGAGGGTCGCCACGGAAAGTTCGACCCCGAGTACGGTGCGGATCCGGCCGGCGAGCCGGGTGGCGAGGAGCGAGTGCCCGCCGAGGTTGAAGAAGTGGTCGTCGATGGAGACCGACGGCAGTCCCAGGATCTCCGCGAAGAGGCCGCAGAGGACTTCTTCCTTCGCGGTGCGCGGTGCGCGTCCGGTGGCCTCGTTGGTGAGCTGGGGTACGGGCAGGGCGCGTCGGTCGACCTTGCCGTTGACGGTGAGCGGGATCTCGTCGAGGACCATGAAGGCGGACGGGACCATGTAGTCGGGCAGCAGCCCGGACACCTGCTTCTGTACGTCCCCGGGTTCGATCCGGGCGCCTTCTTCGGCGGTGAGGTAGGCGACGAGGCGTTTGTCGCCGGGCCGGTCCTCGCGGACGACGACAGTGGCCTGGGCCACGCCCGGCCGGCCGGCGAGGACGGTCTCGATCTCGCCGAGTTCGATGCGGAAGCCGCGGAGCTTGACCTGCTGGTCGGCGCGGCCGAGGTATTCGAGGGAACCTTCCAGGTTCCAGCGGACCAGGTCCCCGGTCCGGTACATCCGCGCACCGGCCGGACCGTACAGATCCGCGACGAAACGTTCGGCGGTCAGCGCCGGCCGGTCCAGATACCCCTGCGCCAGACCGGCACCCGCGATGTACAACTCGCCCGGCGTACCCGGCGCAACCAGCCGCATACCCTCGTCCAGAACATACAGACGGTGGTTGTCGAGCGGCTCACCGATCGGAATCGCACCCGCAAAGTCCAACGGACGGTGAATGCGGTGGGTGGAGGCGAACGTCGTCGTCTCCGTCGGACCGTAACCGTTCACAACGGTGACGTCCGGGCAGTTGTCCATGACCCGGCGCACCGCCTCCGGCGGCACCACGTCACCCCCCGCCCACACCTCACGCACCCCCGCGAACGCCTCCGGGACCTCCTCCGCCATCACCCGGAACAGACCCGCCGTCAACCACAGCGCGCTGATCCGGTGCTCGGACAGCAACCGCTGGTAGTCGGCGGGTGCCAGGTGTCCTGCGGGGGCCACGACGAGGGTGCCGCCGTTCAGCCACGGCACCCACATCTCGTACGTCGACGCGTCGAACGCCATCGCCGAGTGGAACAACACCCGGGAGTGACTCCCGTTCGCATACATCGTCTGCGCGGCCAGATCCGCCACATTGCGATGCGTGACCGCAACACCCTTCGGCACACCCGTCGAACCCGACGTGAACATCGCGTACACCGGCTGATCCGGATGCACCACCACACCAGGATCCGAGACACCCGAAGAGCCACCACCGGACAGCGGACCCAACACCCGAACACCCGCCGGCAACACCAACGAACCCGGATCCCGATCCGTCACCACATGCGTGACACCCGACTCCCCCACGATCAACTCCACACGATCCGCCGGATACCGCGTATCCAACGGCACATACACCGCCCCCGCCTTCACCACACCCAACGTCGCAACCACCGCACCCACCGACCGCTCCAGGAACAACGCAACCCGACCACCCGGCCGCACCCCCTCAGCGATCAGCCGACACGCCACACCATTGGCCAGACCGTCAAGCTCCCGATACGAAAGCTCACGCCCCTCACCCACCACCGCAACCGCATCCGGCGTCCGCACCACCTGCGCCCCGAACAACCCCGCAAGCCCGGCATCCGGAGAACCGGTCACCGCACCGGCCCACTCCCCCAACAACACCCCACGCTCACCCACCGACAACAACTCCAACTCACCCACCGGCACATCCGGCGCACAAGCCGCAGCACCCAACAACCGCACCAGCCGCTCACCCACCAACTCCACCGAACGAGCGTCATACAGATCCGTCGCATACTCGATCGTGATGTCCAGCCCACCCGGCCGACCATCCACCGAACGACGCTCCGCGAAGCCGAAGGTGAGATCGAACTTGGCGATCTCCACCTTCGAGAACTCGTACGTGGCTTCCAGTCCCGGGAGTTCGGGGGCATCGGCCGACATGTCGCCGACGGTGAGCATGACCTGGAAGAGGGGGTGCCGGGCGGTGGTGCGCTCGGGGTTGAGGGCTTCGACCAGCCGGTCGAACGGCAGGTCCTGATGGCTCCAGGCGGCGAGGTCGGTCTCGCGGACCCGGGTGAGCAGCTCGCGGAAACTCGGGTCGCCGCTGGTGTCGGTGCGCAGGACGAGGGTGTTGACGAAGAAGCCGACGAGGTCGTCGAGGGCCGGGTCGGTGCGCCCCGCGACGGGCGAACCGAGCGGGATGTCGTGGCCGGCGCCGGAACGGGACAGCAGCGTCGACACCGCGGCCTGAGCCACCATGAAGAGCGTACTGCCGGTCTCCTGGGCCAGTGAGCTGAGCGACTGGTGCAGGTCGGCCGTGCAGTGCACGGTGTGTGTGGTGCCGCGGTTGGATGCGGTGGCCGGCCTGGCGCGGTCCGTGGGGAGTGTCACTTCCTCCGGAAGGTCCGCCAGCGCGGAGCGCCAGTAGTCGAGTTGGCGTTCCTCGTCGCTGCCGAGGAGGCGTTGCTGCCAGAGGGAGTAGTCGGCGTACTGGACCGGCAGCGGCTCCCATTGCGGGGCGGCGCCCTCGGTGCGGGCCTCGTAGGCGGTGGCCAGGTCGCGGAAGAGCGGTCCGTTGGACCAGCCGTCGGAGGCGATGTGGTGGATGACCACCAGCAGGATGTGCTCCTGCTCGCCGAGCGACAGCAGGTGTGTGCGGATCGGCGGCTGGACGGAGAGGTCGAAGGTGGCCGACGAGAGGTCGGCCAGTCGTGCGGTGAGCTCCTCCTCGGTGGTGTCGATCAGCGGGAGGTCGATGGCGGTCGGGGGAAGGATGTGCTGGTGGGGGGTGCCCTCATGGGTCGGGAAGACGGTCCGCAGGCCTTCGTGACGGGTGGTGATGTCGGTGAGGGCGAGCTGGAGGGCCCGGTGGTCCAGTGGGCCCTTGAGGCGGAGTGCGAGGGGGATGTTGTAGGTGGCGGACGGGCCTTCCATCTGGTCGAGGAACCACAGCCGCTGCTGGGCGGAGGACAGCGGCACGATCTCCGGCCGCTCCTCGGCCGTCAGCGCCGGCCTGGGCAGTTCGCCGCTGCCCGCGGTGACGCACTCCGAGAGCGCGAGCACCGTGGGGTTGCGGAACAGGTCCTTCACTCCGAGCTGGACGCCGAAGGCCCGCCGGATGCGGCTGATCAGCCGGGTGCCGAGCACCGAGTGGCCGCCGCGGTGGAAGAAGTGGTCGTCGATGCTGACCGACGGCAGTCCGAGGACGGCCGCGAAGAGACCGCAGAGCACCTCTTCCTGCGGTGTGCGCGGGGCGCGCCCAGTGGTGGCGTGGGAGACCTGGGGTGCGGGCAGGGCCCGTCGGTCGACCTTGCCGTTGGTGGTGAGGGGGATCTCGTCGAGGACCACGAAGGCGGACGGGACCATGTACTCGGGCAGGGCGTCCGAGGCGTGACCGCGCAGTTCGGCCACGTCGATCCTGGCAGCGTCGGCGGCGACGAGGTAGGCGACGAGCCGCTTGTCGCCGGGCCGGTCCTCCCGCACCAGTACGGTCGCCTGGCCCACGCTCCCGTGGGCGGTCAACGCGCTCTCGACCTCGCCGAGTTCGATGCGGAAGCCGCGGAGCTTGACCTGCTGGTCGGCACGGCCGAGGTATTCGAGGGAACCTTCCAGGTTCCAGCGGACCAGGTCCCCGGTCCGGTACATCCGCGCACCGGCCGGACCGTACGGGTCGGCGACGAAGCGTTCCGCCGTCATGCCCGGTCGGCCGAGGTAGCCGCGGGCGAGACCGGCGCCGGCGATGTACAGCTCGCCGGGGGTGCCCGGCGGGACCAGCCGCAGGCCCTCGTCCAGGACGTAGAGACGGTGGTTGTCGAGCGGCTCACCGATCGGGATCGCACCCGCGTAGTCCAGCGGACGGTGAATGCGGTGGGTCGTGGCGAAGGTCGTCGTCTCCGTCGGACCGTAACCGTTGACAACGGTGATGTCCGGGCAGCGGTCCATGACCCGGCGCACCGCCTCCGGCGGCACCACGTCACCCCCCGCCCACACCTCACGCACCCCCGCGAACGCCTCCGGGACCTCCTCCGCCATCACCCGGAACAGACCCGCCGTCAACCACAGCGAGCTGATCCCGCGCTCGGTCAGAAGTCCGCCCAGCGTGCCGGGGTCGAGGTACCCGGGCGGTGCCACCACGACCGTGCCGCCGTTCAGCCACGGCACCCAGATCTCGTGCGTGGAGGCGTCGAAGGTGTGTGTCGAGTGGAAGAGCACCCGGGTGTGGTTGCCGTTGGCGTACATGGTCTGCGCGGCCAGGTCCGCCACATTGCGATGGGTGACCGCGACGCCCTTCGGCACACCCGTCGAACCCGACGTGAACATCACGTACAGCCATTGGTCGGGATGGGCGTGGGGGGCCGGAGGTGTCGTGGGGAGGTGGGCGAATCCGGCGGTCCCGTCGAGCACGACCGTCCGGGCGTCGGTCCGGGTCACGACGGAGTGTTCGGCCAGGGCCCGGTCGGTGAGCAGGACGGGCGCCCCGGTCTCCGTGAGGATTCGCAGCAGCCGGGTGTCGGGGTCCGCGGTGTTGAGCGGGGCGTAGACGCCGCCGGCCTTGACCACCGCGAGAAGTCCGGTGAGCAGCTCCGCCGACCGCTCCATCAGTACGGCGACGACGCTCTCCGGCCGGACGCCGAGGCCCACGAGGTGGTGGGCCAGCCGGTTGGTGTCCTCGTCCAGCTCGGCGTAGGTCAGCTCCCGGTCGCCGTCGACCAGGGCGATCGCGTCCGGGGTGCGCGCGGCCTGCGCGGCGAACAGCTCCGCGAGGCCAGCGCCAGAGGTGCCGGTGACCTCGCCGTTCCACTGCTCCAGGAGGCGGTGACGCTCGTCCGCGCCGATGAACTCCAGCTCACCCACGGGGACTTCGGGTCGCTCGACGGCGTCGCCCAGCAGCCGTACCAGTCGGGCGGTGACCGCCTCGACGGTGCCGGCGTCGTACAGGTCGGTGGCGTACTCGACCCTGATGTCCAGCCCGCCCGGGCGGCCGTCGGCCGTGCGGTGTTCGTGGAAGGAGAAGGTCAGGTCGAACTTGGAGATGTCCAGGGTCGCGAAGCCCGACTCGGCTGTGATTCCCGGGAGTTCGAGGGTGGGGGTGACGGCTTCCTGGAGGGTGAGAACGACCTGGAAGAGGGGGTGCCGAGCGGTGGAGCGCTCGGGGTTGAGGGTCTCCACCAGCCGGTCGAAGGGCAGGTCCTGGTGGGCCCAGGCCGCCAGGTCGGCCTCCCGGACCCGGGTCAGCAGCTCACGGAAACTCGGGTCGCCGGCCAGATCGGTGCGCAGCACCAGGGTGTTGACGAAGAAGCCCACCAGGTCGTCGAGGGACTGCTCCGAGCGGCCCGCGATCGGGGCGCCGATCGGAATGTCCTCCCCCGCGCCGGAACGGGACAGTGCGGTGGCGACGGCGGCCTGGGCCACCATGAACAGCGTGCTGCCGGTCTCCCGGGCCAGCCGGGTCAGCCCGTCGTGCAGCTCGGCGGGGACGTGGACGCTGTGGGTGTCGCCGCGGTAGGTGGCGACCGCCGGGCGCGGACGGTCGGCCGGCAGGGTGGCCTCGTCGGGCAGCCCGTCCAGTGCGTGGCGCCAGAATTCGGACTGCCGCTCCCCGTCCGCCGCGAGCAGCTCCTGCTGCCAGAGTGTGTAGTCGGCGTACTGCACCGGCAGCGGATCCCATGCGGGAGCGAGGCCCCCGGCACGGGCGGCGTAGGCGGCCGCCAGGTCGCGCAGCAGCGGGGTGGTGGACCAGCCGTCGGAGGCGATGTGATGCATCACCACCAGCAGTACGTGCTCCTGGTCCCCGATCTCGAACAGGGTGGCGCGGACGGGGAGTTCGGATTCCAGGTCGAAGCTGCGGGCGGCGTGTTCCGCGAGCTCCGCCGCCAGGCCGGCGCCGGTCACCGCGCGGACCGGCAGCTCCACCCGGACTTCGGCAGCCGGGAGCTGCCACTGGTAGGCGGCGTCGTCGGCCGTCCCGAAGAGGGTGCGCAGCGATTCGTGCCGCACCACCAGGTCGGTGAGCGCGGTCTGGAGGACGTCCGGGTCGAGCGCTCCCGTGAGGCGCAGGGCCAGCGGGATGTTGTACGTGGCCGACGGCCCCTCCAGGTGGTGCAGGAACCACAGGCGCTGCTGGGCGGAGGAGAGCGGCACCCGGTCGGGCCTGACCGCCTCCCGGAGCGCGGGCCGCTGCACGGCGTCGCCGCCCGCTTCGACGCACTCGGCCAGTGCGGCCACCGTGGGGCCCTGGAAGAGATCCCGGACGGTGATCTGGACGCCGAAGGCCTGCCGGATCCGGCTGATGAGGCGGGTGGCGAGGAGCGAGTGCCCGCCGAGGTTGAAGAAGTGGTCGTCGATGGTGGCCGAGGGCAGTCCCAGGACCTCCGCGAAAAGGCCGCACAGGACCTCCTCGACCGGTCCCCGGGGGGCGCGCCCGGCGGTGTCGGCACTCTGCCGGGGCGCGGGAAGGGCGCGGCGGTCGACCTTGCCGTTGACGGTGAGCGGGATCTCGTCCAAAACCACGAAGGCGGACGGGACCATGTACTCCGGGAGCACGCCGGCGATCTCACGGCGCACCGTTTCGGTGTCGATCCGGGCGCCGTCGGCGGCGACGAGGTACGCGGCGAGGCGCTTGTCGCCGGGCCGGTCCTCCCGTACGACGACGGTGGCCTGGCCTACCTCCGCCCGTGCGGTCAACGCGCTCTCGATCTCGCCGAGTTCGATGCGGAAGCCGCGGAGCTTGACCTGCTGGTCGGCGCGGCCGAGGTATTCGAGGGAACCTTCCAGGTTCCAGCGGACCAGGTCCCCGGTCCGGTACATCCGCGCACCGGCCGGACCGTACAGATCCGCGACGAAACGGTCGGCGGTCAGCGCCGGCCGGTCCAGATACCCCTGCGCCAGACCGGCACCCGCGATGTACAACTCGCCCGGCGTACCCGGCGCAACCAACCGCAGACCCTCGTCAAGAACATACAGACGGTGGTTGTCGAGCGGCTCACCGATCGGAATCGCACCCGCATAGTCCAACGGACGGTGAATGCGGTGGGTGGAGGCGAAGGTGGTGGTCTCCGTCGGACCGTAGCCGTTGACGACCGTGACGTCCGGGCAGCGGTCCATGACCCGGCGCACCGCCTCCGGCGGCACCACGTCACCCCCCGCCCACACCTCACGCACCCCCGCGAACGCCTCCGGAGCCTCCTCCGCCATGACGCGGAACAGACCCGCCGTCAACCACAGCGCGGTGATTCCCTGTTCAGCGATCAGGGCCTCGTACGCCGCCGCGTCGAGATGCCCTGCGGGGGCCAAGACGAGGGTGCCGCCGTTCAGCCACGGCACCCACATCTCGTACGTCGACGCGTCGAACGCCATCGCCGAGTGGAACAACACCCGGGAGTGACTCCCGTTCGCATACATCGTCTGCGCGGCCAGATCCGCCACATTGCGATGCGTGACCGCAACACCCTTCGGCACACCCGTCGAACCCGACGTGAACATCGCGTACACCGGCTGATCCGGATGCACCACCACACCAGGATCCGAGACACCCGAGAAACCACCACCGGACAGCGGACCCAACACCCGAACACCCGCCGGCAACACCAAAGAACCCGGATCCCGGTCCGTCACCACATGCGTGACACCCGACTCCCCCACGATCAACTCCACACGATCCGCCGGATACCGCGTATCCAACGGCACATACACCGCCCCCGCCTTCACCACACCCAACGTCGCAACCACCGCACCCACCGACCGCTCCAGGAACAACGCGACCCGACCACCCGGCCGCACCCCCTCAGCGATCAGCCGACACGCCACACCATTGGCCAGACCGTCAAGCTCCCGATACGAAAGCTCACGCCCCTCACCCACCACCGCAACCGCATCCGGCGTCCGCACCACCTGCGCCCCGAACAACCCCGCAAGCCCGGCATCCGGAGAACCGGTCACCGCACCGGCCCACTCCCCCAACAACACCCCACGCTCACCCACCGACAACAACTCCAACTCACCCACCGGCACATCCGGCGCACAAGCCGCAGCACCCAACAACCGCACCAGCCGCTCACCCGCCAACTCCACCGAACGAGCGTCATACAGATCCGTCGCGTACTCGATCGTGATGTCCAGCCCACCCGGCCGACCATCCACCGAACGACGCTCCGCGAACGAGAACGTCAGGTCGAACTTGGCGAACCGCAGCCAGGTGAACTCCGATTCGGTGTCCAGCTCCTGGGCGACGAGCGTCGGTGTGGCCGCGTCGGTGAGTGTCAGCATCACCTGGAAGAGCGGGTGCCGGGCGGCTGACCGGTCGGGGTTGAGGGCCTCGACCAGCCGGTCGAACGGCAGGTCCTGATGGCTCCAGGCGGCGAGATCGGTCTCGCGGACCCGGGTGAGCAGCTCGCGGAAACTCGGGTCGCCGCTGGTGTCGGTGCGCAGGACGAGGGTGTTGACGAAGAAGCCGACGAGGTCGTCGAGGGCCTGGTCCGTCCGGCCGGCGATCGGTGATCCGAGCGGGATGTCGTGGCCGGCGCCGGAACGGGACAGCAGCGTCGACACCGCGGCCTGAGCCACCATGAAGACCGAGGCTCCGGACTCTCGTGCCAGCTCCGCGAGCGAGGAGTGGATCTCCTCGGGGCAGTGCACGGTGTGGGTGGCGCCTCGGTAGGAGGCGACGGCCGGCCGCGGCCGCACCGCGGGCAGGGTGACCTCTTCCGGAAGGTCGGCCAAGGTCCGGCGCCAGTAGTCGAGTTGGCGGGAGGCGAGGCTCTCCTCGTCCCCGGGGTCGCCGAGCACGCCGCGGTGCCAGAGGGTGTAGTCGGCGTACTGGGCGGGCAGCGGCTCCCAGGCCGGGCGCTCACCGCGGGAGCGGGTCGCGTAGGCGGTGCTCAGGTCGCGCATCAGCGGCTGGTAGGACCAGCCGTCGGAGACGATGTGGTGCATGACGACGAGGAGCACGTGTTCGTGCTCGCCGAGACTGAACAGCCGTGCCCGGAACGGCAGATCGGCCGCCAGGTCGAAGATGCGCTCGGACTCGGCGGTGAGCAGCGCGGCGACCTCCTGCTCGGTCGCCGGGGTGACCGGCAGCTCCACCCGGACGCTGTCGGCGGGCAGGATCCGCTGGTACGTCCGCCCTTCCGCCTGGCCGAACACGGTGCGCAGGCTCTCGTGGCGTCCCGCGACATCGGTGAACGCGGACTCCAGGGCGGCGACGTCGAGGTCACCGCGGACCCGGACGGCGAGCGGAATGTTGTACGTCGCCGAGGGGCCCTCCAACTGGTCCAGGAACCAGAGCCGTTGCTGGGCCGCCGAGAGGGGCAGCGGTTCGGGCCGCTCCTGGGCGGTCAGGGCCGGGCGGGCGGACTCTCCTGCGCCGGTGGCGACGTACTCGGCGAGCAGCGCCACGGTCGGGTACTCGAAGAACTGCCGCAGCGTCAGCTGGACGTCGAGGACGGTGCGTACCCGGCTCACCAGCCGGGTCGCCAGCAGTGAGTGGCCGCCGGCGGTGAAGAAGTCGTCGTCGATGCCGATCGCCGGCAGGCCGAGGGAGTGGGCGAACAGCCCGCAGAGGACCTCCTCGACCGGGTTGCGCGGGGCCCGGCCGCCGGCTGCCGCACCGGCCCGGGGTGCGGGCAGCGCACGCCGGTCCAGCTTGCCGTTCGGGGTCAGTGGCAGGGTTCCCATCGGAACGACGGCCGAGGGCACCATGTACTCGACGAGCTGCTCGCCCGCGTACCGGAGGAGTTCGGCTCCGTCCAGGACGCCTTCCTCGGCGGGTACGGCGTAGGCGACCAGACGCTTGTCGCCGGGCCGGTCCTCACGGACGATGACCGCGGCCTGGGCCACGGAGGGGTGGCGGACCAGCACGGTCTCGATCTCGCCCAGCTCGATGCGGTTGCCGCGCAGCTTGACCTGCTGGTCGGCGCGGCCGAGGAAGACGATCTCGCCGTGCTCGTTCCAGGCGGCCAGGTCGCCGGTGCGGTACATGCGGCTGCCGGCCGGTCCGTAGGGGTCGGCGGTGAACCGCTCGGCGGTCAGGCCGGGCAGCCGGGCGTAACCCTGGGCGAGGTGCGGTCCCGCGACGTAGAGCTCGCCGGTCTCGCCCTCGGCACTGTGGCGGAGTTCGCCGTCCAGGACGTACATCGCGGTGTTCGCCATCGGGATGCCGAGGTGCAGCCGGTCGAGGGTGCGGACCTGGGGGGTGAACGCCTGGTAGCTGCAGAAGACGGTGGCCTCGGTGGGGCCGTAGACGTGCACGAACGTGGTGTCCGGGCAGTGGTCGAGGGCTCGTTGGAGGGCGGTGGCGGACAGTACGTCGCCGCCGGTCCAGATCTCGCGCAGCTGCCCCAGGGCGTCGATCGCCTCGCTGGCCATGGCGTCGAAGAGGGCGGTGGTGAAGTAGGCGGCGGTGGCCCGGTAGCGGGTGATGGCGTCGGCGAGCTCGCCGATGTCGACCTTCGGGGCGGACAGCACGACGGCCAGTCCGCCGCGCAGCAGTGGCACCCACAGTTCGTAGGTTGAGGAGTCGAAGGGCAGCGGCGAGTAGGCGAGTACCCGCTCGTGGGCCGTGGCGCCGAAGCCGGGGTCCAGGGCCAGTTCGACGACGTTGCGGTGGGTGTTCACCACGCCCTTGGGGGTGCCGCTGGAGCCGGAGGTGAACATCATGTACAGCGGCTGGTCCGGGTGGACCGTGACCTCGGGTGGGGTGGCTGCCGTGTCGGCCGTGGCGAGTGTGTCGTCGAGTCGCAGGGCGGGCAGCTCCCCGGCGAAGCCGGTCTCCTCGGCCGGGCGGTCGGTCACCAGCAGGCCGGCCCCGGTGTTGCCGAGGATCCAGGCGAGGCGCTCCTCGGGCTGGCGGGGGTCCAGGGGTACGTACACGCCGCCGCTCTTCAGCACGGCGAGGACCGTGATGACGTAGGCGAACGAGCGGTCGAAGAGGAGGCCGACGGTGTCGCCGGGCCGTACGCCCTCGGCGACAAGCCGGTGTGCGAGAGCGTTGGCCGCTCCGTCCAGCTCCCGGTAGGTGAGACTGCGCTCCTCGCGGACGAGTGCGACGGCCTGCGGGGTGCGGGCGGCCTGCGCGGCGAAGAGAGCGTGCAGCGCACCTTCGGGAAGGTTCTCGGCCGTGTCGTTGTACGCGGCGACGTGCGCGGGAACGACGACGCCGGGGGAGAGAGCTGGATCTGCTTGCGGCTGGGACATCTCGACACCTTCTTGGTAGCTCGGATCTCGTGGTCTCGCGGCGTGCCGGGAGACCGACGGAGCCACGGTGGATGACATGCGGATGGTGCTGAGCGGTGCGGTGGGGCGGGGGTGGGGATCAGCCGGTTCGGAAGGCCGTCGCGGCGTCGTTCGGCAGCAGGACGTCGTCCGCTTCCAGGGCGTTGGCGTGGTACTTGCCGACGGAGCTGATCAGCAGCCGGAGTTCCAGGGCGATGGACTCGGCCAGCCGGACCAGCCCGGCTTCGGCGTCCTCGTCGACGGCGAGCAGTGCGGCCCGGCCGAGGCCGACGGCGCGGGCGCCGAGCGCCAGGGCCTTCGCGGCCCTGCCGCCTTCCCAGATCCGCCCGCTGGCGAGCAGGCAGTGGTCGGTGCGGCCGATGCGGGTGAGGCACTCGCCGAGCGGGAGGCCCACCTGGCCGAGGAAGGCGGTCGGCGCCCACGCGGTGCCGCCCTCCGCGCCGTCCACGGTGACGGAGTCCGCGCCGGCCGCCCAGGCGGTGGCGGCGGCGTGGGCGATGTCGCGGCCGGGGTGCAGTTTCACCCACACCTTCACGCGGGGGAAGTTGTTCCGCATCAGCCGGATCTGCTGGCGCAGGATCTCCTCGGTGAAGGTGCCGGGGCTGCTGATCCGCAGCACCGATTCGCTGTCTGCGCCGAACACCGGTTCCATGGCGTACTGTTCGGCGATCCTGTCACCTGCCTCGCGGCCCAGGACGGTGAGACCGCCGAGTCCCGGCTTCGCGCCCTGGCCGACCTTGAGTTCGAAGGCGAGCCGACCGGTGGCGAGCAGCGGTTCGGACACCGGGTCGCTGTAGACCAGGTTCCACACTTCCGCGTCGGCGTCCTCGGTGGACTGCTGCACCACCACGCCGCCGTGCTCGTCGTCCGCGGCGGCCGTGTAGGCGGCGATCCTGCCGAGCAGCGGGGAGGCTGCGGAGTCGGCGGCGGCGCGGAAGCCGTTGACCGGCACCACGTTCTCCCCGATGACCATCGGGATGCCGAGCTGTCCGGCCTGCCGCCCGGCCGCCTCGCCCAGGTCGTGGCTGGCGACCTGCGTCGAGCCGAACGCGGACACGTAGAGCGGCAGTCGGGAGGCGAACCCGCCCACCTGTGTGCCGAGTTCGACGTCCGTGTACAGGGGCTCGCGGGCCAGGTCGATGAGCTTCTTCAGCCGCTGCGGCATGAACACCGGGGGCACGATCCTGGCCCGCTCCAGCAGGTCGTGCGGGTCCTGGCCGGCCGGTGTCGCGCCGAGCAGGCTGCTGCCGTAGGACCCCAGCGCGGGGAAGGCCCCCGCCGCTCCGGCTCTGGCCCGGTGCCGCACCTGTTCCTCGGGGAAGCCGGCGGCGCTCAGTACGGTGCTCATGCCGACACCACTCCGGGGAGCTTCGGGTAGGCGCTGGCCTCCCAGGCGGCGGTGCGGCCGGTGACGTACCGGGTGAAGCGCTCCAGGCCGATGCCGAATCCGGAGCTGGCGGGGATGCCGCGGCGGGCCAGGTCGAGGTACCAGCCGTACTTCGCGGGGTTCTCGCCGGTCTCGCGCATCCGGGTGACCAGGGCCGCGTAGTCGTGCTCGCGCTCGCTGCCGCTGGCCAGTTCGCCGTAGCCCTCGGGCGCGATCAGGTCAAAGTTGCGGAGGACGCCGGGACGGTCGGCGTCCTCCTGGTCGTAGAAGCCCCGTGACCCCTTGGGGTAGTCGACGACGAAGAACGGGCGGCTGGTCTTCGCGGAGAGGATCTCCTCGCCCTCCCAGTCGATCTCTGCGCCGGGGTCCTGCGGGTGGCCGAGCGCCACCAGGTCCGCGGTGGCCTCCTTGTGCGTGGTGCGGTCGAACGCACCCTGGACCACCTCGCGGAAGGCGTCCCGGTCGCGGCCGAGGAGCTCCAGGTCCGCGGGCATCTCGCGGACGACCTCGTCGACGACATGGGCGACGAGCCGCTCGGCAAGCTCCATCGCGTCCTCGCGGCGGGCGTCGCGGATCTCCACGTCGATCTGGTGGAACTCGGCGAGGTGGCGGTGCGTGACGGCCGTCTCCAGGGGCTCCAGACGGACGTTGGGCGCGATGTAGAAGATCTTGTCGAAGGCCAGCAGCGAGGCCTGCTTGTAGAGGATCGCGCTGGTCATCAGCTTGTACTTGTGGCCGTAGAAGTCGACGTCCACCTGCTTGGAGCCCCGGATGCCCGGGTCGGTGACCGGCCCGATGACCGGCGGCAGCAGCTCCTGGAAGCCCTGCGCGGTCAGGAACGCGCGGGTCGCCGCGAGCATCCGGCTCTGCACCCGCAGCGTGGCACGGGTCGGCTCGGCGATCAGGTGCTGGTCGGGAGAGGACGGGAACGAGGGCGCGACGCGGCCGTCGGACTCGGCGATCGTGCTGGTCATGGTGCTACCTCCTGGGTGTGCTGCCGATGGGCTGCCGGGCGACGGGTTGCCGGGGGAAGCGGGGAGCGGGTTGCGTGCCGGGGAACGACGCGGTCGTGCCGGCGCTGTACGAAGGACAGGGCGTCGAAAAGCCCGGCGGCGGTGAGCCGCCGGCCGCGGTCGCGGACGGGTCCGAGGGGCATGGCCCCGATCTCGGACCAGGTGAGGCGGCCGGACCCGTCGATGTGGCTCCGGGTGCGGCCCGCGTTGTCGGGGTGCAGGCAGTAGGGGACGTCGAGGTATCCGCGGGCGAAGGCCTTCAGCAGGGCCTGGCCGAGGTCTTCGTCGAGGTTCAGCACCGCGTCGACCAGGGCGCGGGCCTCGGCGTACACGGCGTTGTCCGCCGGGTCGGTGTGCGCTGCGGGGGCGTGCCCGGGGTGTGCGCCGGTCGCGGCGCGGTGCCGGGCGGCGGCCCGGGCGGCGACCCGCAGGGCCTCGACGTTCTCCGCCACGGTGGGAATGCGGTGTGCCTCGGCGGCCGTCTTCACGATCAGCCGGGCGGCCCCGGTCTCCACGGCCAGTTCGGCCGAGCGTTCCAGGAGTTCCAGTGATCCGTGCCGGGTCTGCGGATAGAGACCCATGTAGGTGTAGAGGACGATGTGCCAGTCGGTGTCCGGCAGGAACTCGCCGGCCAGCCGGTGCAGGGCGTGCATGGCGTCGCGGTCCTGGGCCGCGTTGGTCTGCTGGGCGTAGCTGAGCGAGATGCTGCGCAGCCCGGCCCGGTGGAAGAAGAGCGCCTCCAGCGCGCTGATCGCGACGAGCAGTCCGGGCGGGCAGAGCTGGCCGAGCATGCAGCCGCCGAAGGTCTCCAGATGGGGTTCCGCCCCGGTGGCACGGAGTCCGGCCAGGACGTCGCAGCTCTCCCGCCAGTTGCGTACGGAGTCCAGGAGCGGGGTGCGTCCGTAGGGAAGGCAGTAGGAGACCGGGCCGCCCTCCGTCGCGTCCAGGCCGAGTCGGGCGAGGGCGGCCACGATGCGCTGGGGGCGTGCCGATCCGTGCCGGATCTGTACCGGGAAGCCCGCGTCGCGGACCCCGTCGAGTACCCAGCGCGAGGTGTGCGGGCTGTAGGAGGTGATGGGGAATCCGTTGAGCGGGACGCCGCTGTCCAGCGCGCGTGCCGCGGACGCCTCGTCGTTGACCCGGGTGTAGCTGTCGATCGTCATGGTGCCGACGACCGCGTCGGCCGCTCCCTTGGTGGCGAGCAGGCCGGCCCGCATCAGCGCGGGGTCGGAGAATCCCATGCGGGGCTGGACCACGAGGGTGCCGCGGGCCTGCGCCCCGGCGACGAAGCGGCCGAAGGAGAGGGGGCGCCGGTGCACGGTGGTCCCGCTAGTGGGGGCCGGCTCCCGGACCGTCCCGGTCATCGCTCCACCTCCTTGGGCAGCGAGTCGACGTAGGACTCGAAGGCGGTGATGTCGGCGCCGTCCTGGAAGACCGCGTCGAACCCGGCCCTCATCAGGGCGTCGGCCTCTTCCTCCCCGTTCCCGGACACGCCGAGCTTGCCGCCGATGACGGCGGGCAGGCCGGTCAGTTCCCAGCGCGAGCGGATCGCCCCGATCAGCGGCTCCGCGTCGTGGAAGCCGTGCCCGTTGACGCTGCTGACGACCAGCAGGTCGGGCTGGAACTTGCAGCAGGACTCGACGATCTCGTCCTCGGGCACGCAGGAACCCAGATTGACGACCTTGTGCCCGAGGTCTTCTAGCAGCAGTTGGATGTAGATGAGATTCCAGGTGTGCGCATCGGATTGCAGTCCGGTGACAACAACATCCAGCGGCCCGGATCGATGACGAGCCGCCCATTCCGCAGGCTTCATTGTTCGCTTCGTCCACATCATTGGATGACAAGGGGGAGAAAGAGGTCCGGGGATTACCCGGAACTTCCTTTCGGCCACAACCGTAGATTCGCCTCGACGGCGTTTCCGGCGTGACCGGCGGCAACTGGGCGGCAGCAGAGCAGCAGTTGGCCGGCTGCCCGGTGCCGGGCGGTCGGGGGGAGGTGAGACTGGCCGCACTGCACCCGCAGAATTCAGCGCCCGGCCCGTTGCACACCGCCGGCGAACGACCGAGGAGTCATGACATGGCAGAGACCGGCCACAGCGTCCGTGCGGAGGACGTGCTCGCGGACGTGCTGGCGGAGGTACGGGAACGGGTCGACCGGCGGGAGGCGCTGGGCGAGGCCCAGGTCGCCGTGCTCGAAGCCGCGGTGAACATTGTCCGCGCAGGTCGGACGGGAGGCGAGGTGATGCCGGTGGAGCGTTCGGAGCTGGTGCGCGAGGCGCTCGGCGCGGTGCGCGCGGCCACGGTGGCGACCGGGGTCGCCCTCACGTACGCGCACGCCACGGCCCGGGTGCTCACCTGACCGCGGTCCGGTCCGTGGTGCCGCCGATCTGCCTGGGCTACTGCCCGGCGGCCCGGTCCGCGGCTCCTAGTCTTTGATGCAGCCGAAAAACTCAGGCACACCCGACGACTTCACGAATAACTTCGTCCAACCGAGGTGGAAATCATGGCAACCAACCCGTTCGAGGACTCCCAGGGCCGCTATGTCGTGCTGGCCAACGAAGAGGGGCAGTATTCGCTGTGGCCGGCCCGCATCCAGCAGCCGGCGGGCTGGGAGCTGGTGAAGGACGAGGGCAGCAAGCAGGAATGCGGCGAATTCATCGAGGCCAACTGGACCGACATGCGGCCGCGTTCCGTGGTTGCGGCCATGGGTGGCTGAACCCACGAGTTCTTCCGGTCCGGAAGGGCGGGTGCGGGGCCCGACAGGCCCCCCCACCCCCCCTTCGGCACGTCGGCCTGCGGTGGGTGGTGAGCCGTGGGCCGTGAGCCGTGGGCTGCGGGCCGTGGGCCGTGAGCTGTGAGCTGTGGGCCGTGGGCTGTGAGCTGTGGGCCGTGGGCAAAGGGGAACTCCCGGCAGTCACGGGGGCGTGAACCCGTGTCTGCCGGGAGCCTGGCCGGGCGGGGCGGGCGGTCAGCTCTGGATGCCGCGCACGCACCACTCCAGTACCGCCGCCGCGGCGGTCATCTTGTGGTGGGCCTGCCGCCAGGCCCGGCTGGACGCACCGTCGAGGACCTCGTCGGTGACCTCCTCGCCGCGGACCGCGGGCAGGTCGTGCAGGAAGACGGTGCGCGGGCCGGCGAAGCGGTCCAGGAACGCGCGGTTGATCTGGAAGCCGTCGAAGTCCTTGAGCCAGTCCGGGTTCTCCTTCGTGACGCCCATGGTCTGCCACCGGCTGGTGTACACCGCGTCCACCGGGCCCTCGACCTCGTCGGCCGACACGACCTGGCTCACCAGGGCCTTGCCGTCGCTGAGTTCGGCCGCCAGGTCCAGCGTCTCCTTGGGCACCTCGTAGCCCCGCGGGCAGAGCAGGGTGACGCGCAGGCCGGGAGTGAGGGCGGCGGCGAGTGCCAGGGCCGCGCCGGAGCTGTTGCCCTCGCCGACAGCGAGCAGGTGCAGACTGTCGAGCGAGCCGAACTCCTCGGCGAGCGTGGCGAGATCGGCGATGGCCTGGGTCGGGTGCTCGTCCAGGCTCAGCGCGTTGACGACGGCCAGGTTCGAGCTGCTGCCGAGCCGGCGGATCTCCTTCACGTCCCCGTTGGTACGGACGACGAGGGCGTCCAGGTACTGGCCGAGGACCCGGGCGGTGTCCTCGACCGTCTCGCCGGTGCTGAGCTGCAGCTCGTTCGGTCCGAAGGTGATCACGTCGGCGCCCAGCCGGGTCGCCGCGCTCCAGAAGGACGTCCGGGTCCGGGTCGAGGACTTGCGGAAGTACAGACCGACCTGCCGTCCGGCCAGCGGCTTCGGCACGATGCCGTCCCGGCCGAACGAGACGGCGCGCCGGACGATGTGGTCCAGCTCGGCGGGCGTGAGGTCGGCGAGGGAGATCAGGTTGCGCATGGGTGAGGTGCCTTTCGGGAGGGCGGGAACGGGGGTGGGTGAGGGGCTGCGGCGCTCACTCGCTCGGGGCGGCGGCAGGTGTGCGAACGGGGGTGGGAACGGGCGTACGTGACGGACTTGTGACCCTCACTCGCTCAGGGCGGCGGCAGGTGTGCGAACGGGGGTGGGAACGGGCGTACGTGACGGACTTGTGACCCTCACTCGCTCAGGGCGGCGGCGAGAGCGGCGGGAGCCGTCTCCCGGTCCGCGTCGAGCACCGCGCGGACCAGGTTGAGCACGGTGAAGCCGACCGGTTCGCCCGCCGTCGCGGGGAGCCGGCGGATCAGGCCGCGGACCAGCAGGGCGTGCACGTCGCGGGCGGCCTCGGCCAGCGAGGTGCCGCAGGCGCGCGCGGCACCGTCCACCGTCCAGGGATCCTCCAGCGTCGCCAGCGTGCGCAGCAGCTCGGCGGCCTTCGGGTCCAGGCCGGTCACGGCGGCGGTGAGCCGCTCGCCCAGGGTGGGGCCGGCGGCGGGATCGGCGGGCGTGACCCCGTCGAGCAGGACCAGCGGTGTGGTGCGGGCGATGTCCAGGAGCTGCTGCGGGGAGTAGAGCAGCAGCCAGGAGGCCGCGGCCTCCAGCGCCTGCGGCATGCCGTCCAGGGCCCGGCAGATCTGGGCGACGGTGGTGACGACGGAGTCGGTGGGGAGGAAGTCGGGCCGCATGTAGCTGACGTGGGAGAGCGTCAGCTCGACGGCGTGCCGGTCCGCGACGAGGGAGCCGCCCACCACCTCGGCGGCGAGTTCGGCGGCGGTCGGCACCGGCAGCGGGGCCAGCGGCAGCAGCCGTCCACCGGGCAGCTGGACCGGACGGTCGGTGGTGGTGAGTATTTTCAGGCGCTCGCAGGCCCGCAGCAGACTCAGCAGCCGAGGAGTGACAGATGGTGACGCATCGTGACCATCCAGGACGATCAAGGTGGGCTTGGAGCCTATGAGCGCGGCCAGTTCGTCGAATTCCTCACCGTCACGAACCAGTGCGCGCACCCACCCGGTCACGGTCGACTGAGGGGTACTGGGTGTTGCTCCGGCGGCCTCCGCCGTTTCGTCCAGGGATACCCACAACACCGGAACCCGGTCCCGGGCGTGGATCGCCGAGGCGGCTTCCTGGGCGAGCCGGGTCTTTCCCACTCCCGGCAGCCCGACGAGGGTCAGCAGGCGTTCGTGGTCCGTGCGCAGCCGGGCGGTCAGCGCCTCCAGTTCGGGGCGCCGTCCGATCAGCGGACGCAGTGGAGGGGGTGGTGTGGCCAGGCCCACCCCGTAGATGTCCTGGAAGACACGCCCCGCCGCCTTTGCATCGACGGCCAGTTCGAGTTCGACGCGGCGCGCGTCGCTGAGCCGCATGGCATTGGCAAGGAGCTTCAGAGTTTCCCTGCGCGGGTGCTGGACCCGTCCGAGTTCCAGGTCGCGAATGGCCCGGACGCTCACGGTGGAAAGGCCGGCGAGTTGTTCCTGGGTGAGTCCCGCCCGCCGGCGCGCATTCTGCAGCAGAACGTCGAGCCCGGGTGCGGGCTGGGAATTCATCATTGTCTCCTCGGTCTCCCCGTGCTCAGAAAACGCAATGGCCGGTTACCCGGCCGCCTCAGGAGTGTCCGGAACACATGGCACGGCGCCCGACCTTTCCGGTCCGCTCACGCTCCGTGCGCTCCGTACTCTCCCCGGCGGCGAAGGCCTGCCGTCGATGAACAGCCTTCATCGAGCCATTCCCGAACTCTTCCCGGTGCGGTACCGCGAGTTCCCCGCGGCAGGGGCTACGATCGCCTCGCGCTGGGGAAGCGCGGCGGGTGCGCGGAGCTGAGGGGGAGGATGCGTGTCAACCACGGATGAGTTTCGGCTGCGCTTCAACATTCTTGGCCCGATTGAGGGTTGGTCCAACGGGACGCGACTCAGGCTGGGCGGAGTCATACAGGAGCGAGTTCTGGCCACACTGCTCCTGGAGCCCGGAAAAGTACTTCCGGTTTCCCGGCTGGTCGAGGCGGCATGGGACGAGGAACCGCCCACGACGGCACCCCACCAAGTACGCAAGGCAGTTGCGGATCTCCGAAGACGGATACCCGGCGGAGCCGAGGTCCTGCTCACCGACGGGCCCGGCTATCGCGTCGCCCATGAACAATGCGAAATCGATGTGGCCGAATTTGGCCTACTGATACGCAAAGCGAAGATCGCGGCGTCCGACGGCCGTACGGCCGAAGCCGCGGAGATATTGCGCAGCGCCCTCGCCCTGTGGCGGGGGCCTGTTCTGTCCGGCAGCGGCGGCCCGGTCATCGAGGCGGCGTCGACCTCCATCGAGGAGCGCCGGCTGACCGCGGCGGAGCAGCTCTTCGAACTCCACCTCGCACTCGGCGAGTCCGCCGAACTCGTCGTCGAGCTGCGGGAGCTGGTGCAGCAGCATCCCCTGCGCGAGTCCCTGCGCGGCCAGTTGATGATCGCCCTGTACCGGTCCGGACGGCAGGCCGAGGCCCTGGACGAGTACGGCAGGGTACGCGAACTCCTCGCCGAGGAACTCGGCATCGACCCCGGTCCCAACCTCACCAAGCTGTACGAGGGGATCCTGCGGGAGAGCCCCGAACTGGCCGGCCCCGAGCCGGCCGCCGCCCCGGTGGTGGCCGTGGCGCTGCCCGCGGAGCCGCCGAGCACCCTCCCGTACGACCTCGCGGACTTCACCGGCCGGGACCGGGAACTGGCCGAGATCCTCCGCGGCGCCGAGGCCGGGGGCGAGCAGGGCCCGCAGATCGTGGCCATCGACGGCATGGGCGGCTGCGGCAAGACCTCGCTCGCGGTGCGGGCCGCGCACCGGCTCGCGCCGGAGTATCCGGACGGTCAACTCCATATAGATCTGCGCGGATACACCCCGGGCGACCAGCCGGTGACCGCGGGCATCGCGCTCGACAGCCTGCTGCGGGCCGTCGGCGTCCCCGGCAACCTCATCCCCGACGACGTGCCCGCCCGCACCGCGCTGTGGCGGGCCACCCTGGTCGGCAAGCGGCTGCTGATCCTCTTCGACAACGCGGCCGACGCCGCCGCCATCCGCCCGCTGCTGCCGGTCTCCCCCGGCAGCCTCGTCATGGTCACCAGCCGGGCCCGGCTGGTCGATCTGGACGGCGCCCGGTGGATCTCCATCGGGGTGATGCCGCCCGAGGACAGCGCGATGCTGGTGGCCGAGACCCTCGGAGCCCAGCGGGTCGCCGCCGAGCCCGAGGCCGCCGCGGAGATCGCCCGGCTCTGCGGCCATCTCCCCCTCGCGCTGCGGATCGCCACCGCCCGGCTGCGCAATCGCCCGCGCTGGACCCTCCAGTACCTGGCGGAGCGGCTGCGCGACGAGACCCGAAGGCTCGACGAGCTCAGCTCGGGCGCGCGGAGCGTCTCCGCCACCCTTCGCCTGTCCTACCAGTCCCTGGACGAGGAGTGCCGCAACGCGTTCTCGACGCTGGCCCTGCACCCGGGCAGCGACATGGACATCCATGCCGCCGGTGCGCTGCTCGGCTCGGGCGCCCGGGACGCGGAGGACCTGCTGGAGATGCTGCTCGACGTGCACCTCGTGCAGCAGCCGGAGATCGGCCTCTACACCTTCCACGACCTGGTCCGCAGCTTCGCGCACAGCCTGCTCGTCGAGTCCCCCGAGGACTCCGTGGCGGTGGAGCGGCTGCTGGGCTACTACCTGACCGCCACCGAGGTGGCGTGCGATCTGCTCTACTCCGGGCGGCGCCGGCGCAACACCGGCATCGAGCCCTCCAAGGCCGAACTGCCCGACCTCGGCACCCCCGACACCGCGCGGAAGTGGTTCCTGCGCGAGCAGAGTTCGCTCCTCGCGGCGGTCACGCTCGCCGAGCGCCGGGGGCACGACCGCTATGTGGTGTGCCTGGCCCGCAATCTCGTCTTCCAGCTCAACGACCTCGGGCTCCTGGAGGAGTTCGGCGAGCTGAGCCGGGTCGCGGTGGCCGCCGCCGGCCGGCTCCAGGACCTGGCGCTGCTGGGCGTGAGCCTGTCCAACCTGGGTGTCGCCTGCTGGAAGCTGGGCCGTCTCACCGAGGGGCTCGAAGCCGCCCGGGAGAGCCGGGACGTCGCGGTCCGGCTCGGCGATCTGCACACCCAGGCCCACAGCGAGAGCATCCTCGGCCAGTTCAACAGCCTGCTCGGCGACTTCTCCGCGGCCCTGGGCCACATGGAGACGGCGATCGCTCACGAACGCGACCTGGACATGCCGCGCGCGGAGGCCGAGAGCCTGACGATGCTCAGTACGCTGTACGAGCAGTGGGGGCGGTACGAGGAGGCGCGGGACGCGGCCCGGCGCTCGGCCGAACTGAGCCGGCAGCTGGGGCAGCACGAAGGACTTCCCGGCGCCATCACCGATCTGGCCTTCGCCCATGTCGGCCTGGGCGCGTACGAGGAGGCCGACCGCTGTCTGGCGGAGGCCCGCACCCTGTACGGGGATGCCGGCAACGAGGTGAACCTCGCCCTGACCCTGGCCCTGTCCGCCGATGTGGAACACCGGCTGGGCATGGCGCCGCGCGACCCGGACCAGGCGGAGCTCGCCCTCGACATGATGCGGACCAACCCCTCGCCGCTGCGCCGGGCCAAGGTGGAGAACATCGTGGGCCGGCTGCGCCGCCGGCAGGGCGACGCGGCGGCGGCGCTCGCGCTGCACACCCATGCCCACGAGCTCGCCTCGGCCCTCAGCTACCGCATCGAGCAGGCCTACGCCCTGGCGGGCATGGCCGACGCCCTGGGCGACACACCTGAGGCGGCCCGGTACCGGGCGGAGGCCGAGCAGCTCTTCGACGGGATGGGTGTCCCGCCCGATCACCGCCGCAGCTGACGACCGCCGGCGCCGCCGGCCCCGTCCCCGTGTCCCGTCCCCGTGTCCCGGGGCGGACAGCGACGAGCCCCGCACCGTGGTCCGGTGCGGGGCTCAGGTGTCGAGGCGGGGGGGCGTCAGATGACGGGGGACGTCGGGCCCTTGTCGTCGTCGGTACCGGTGGTGCCGATCACCGTCGGGCCCTTGTCGTCGTCGGTGCCCGTGGTGCCGACCACCGTCGGACCCTTGTCGTCGTCGGTGCCGCTCGTGCCGACCACCGTCGGACCCTTGTCGTCCGTGATCGTCCGGGCGATGACGGTCGGGCCCTTGTCGTCGGCGACCAGGCGGGTGCCGGCGAAGGTCGGGCCCTTGTCGTCGTCGGTGCCCGTGGTGCCGATCACCGTCGGGCCCTTGTCGTCGGCGAGAACCTGCTGGATGCCCCGGGCGTCGTGCGACTGCCCCGCCTCGACCACCGTGCCGATGCCGAAGGCCAGCGTCGCCGCGATGATCCCGAAGAGCCCAGCAAGCTTGCGTCCCATGTCCCGCCCCTAAGTGGTGTTTGTGAGGTTCTGCGGTGTTCCGCTTCCCGACACCACTGATGTTGCTGATCGGCGTTCCCGGTCCGTTCCTGCCCCGATACCGCCTCCGGGAACTGCCGCGGGAACGGACCGGTGACCTCCTACTCCGCGTCCAGCTGGCAGGCTGCGACCCGGGGGCCGAGCGGGGTGAGGACCACGCGCGTCCGGGCCGCTCCCGACTCGTGGCCGGCCAGGTCGAGCAGCGATCTCACGAGGGAACGGAGCACCGCGCGCTCCGACTCGTCCAGGAGCGCCGGACCGGCACCGTCGCCGGGCGGCCACGTCACGATCCCGGCCACCGTGTGCATGCCGTTCTCGGTTCTGGTCTCGACGCTGAGCTGGGGCCCCTCCCAGGACTCCGGCGCGGTGTACGGGTGGGACTGGACACCGGACGCCACACGCTCGGCCCACCGTTCCACGGTGGACAGGTCCTGGAGGGCCTGGCGCAGTTCCGTCCCGTCGGGCGAACGATCCCTGGGGTCCTTCACGGAGTACTCCTTCTGCAGACAACTACGTGACGACCCTTGCCTTCTCCGGTCCCGGTTCCCTCCCGAACCGTTCCCGCTTCCTTCCCGTTCCCGCGTTCGCGAAGGGAACGCAGCGGTAATCGGTCGCCGCATGATGACGCCGTTCGATTCAGACAGGGATCCGTGGTGATCCGCAGAGGACGCGACATCCTGGGGGATTGAGGCGTGGCAACCACACCGTTCGACGGCTCCGGCACCTTGTGCCGGATGTCGGTGCACAAGGGATCCGAGTCCTGATGGGCGCCCGGACATCAGCGGACATTCCCGGTCGGTTCTCGGGAATGGGGCCCTTTCTCCTCGTCTGGTCCGGACAGGCGGTGTCCCTGGCGGGAAGCGCGGCGGTCCGGTTCGCCTTCATCGTCGAGGTCTGGTCGGCCGGCGGGAAGGCGACCGACGTCACCATCCTCTCGCTGTGCGCCATGCTGCCGCAGGCCGTGTTCAGTCCCATTGCGGGTGCAATCGTCGACCGTATACGCAAGCGCACTGCGCTCCGGATAGCCGACGCCGGCGGACTCCTCGTCGTCGGCTCGCTGGCCCTGCTCCACTACGTCGGCGCCTTCCAGGCCTGGCAGGTCTATCCGGCGACCGTCCTGCTCGGCATCTGTGCCGCCTTCCAGTTCCCGGCCCTGTCCTCGGCCGTTCCCCTGCTGGTCCGCAAGGACCAGCTGGACCGCACCAACGGGCTGTTGGCCGGTGCGAAGAGTGCCGCCGGGATCGGCGGTCCCGCGCTGGGCGGTCTGCTCGTCGCGCTCTTCGGGATCGGGCCGACGCTCCTGGTCGACGTGGCCAGCTACGCGTTCGCCCTCATCGGCATCCAGGTCGTGCGCTTCAACGGCGACCGGGTGACGAAGCACCCCGACGCACCGCGCAGGCGGATCACCGCGGACGCCGTCGAAGGACTGCGCTACCTGTTCCGGATCCCCGGCCTGCGCGAGCTGATCGTCAACTTCTGCGTCGTCAACCTCGTGATGGTCTTCGGCTTCGCCCTCATCTCGCCGATGGTGCTGCTCCGGGCCGGCAACGGCGCGCTCGCCGCGGTCAACACCTCCGTCGGCGTCGGCGGAGTGGCCGGTGCCCTGCTCATGGCTGCCTGGGGCGGTCCCGCGAACCGGGGCCGGGGCATGATGCTCGGCGTGGTCGGCATGTGCCTGTCCGCCCTGGTGGTGATGGGCCTGGTGGGCAATGTGACCGGGTGGTGCCTGGCCATCCTGATCGGCGCCCTGCTCATGACCACGGTCAACGCCTCGATGCAGACGATCGTGCAGACCAAGGTCCCGCACGAATGGCAGGGCCGGGTCTTCGGCGCGGTGATGTTCCTGTCACAGATCTCCGTGCCCCTGGCGATGGCGGTCTCCGGGCCGCTCGCCGACCACGTCTTCGAGCCGATGGCCGCCCGTGGTTCCGGGCTCTTCACCCTGCTCGGCCCCCTCGTCGGCAACGGTCCGGGCAGCGGCATGGCGGCCATGCTGTTCCTCGCCGGTGTCGGCGGCACCGCGGTCGCCCTCTGGGGGCTGGCCAGCCGCTCGATCAGGGAGATCGACACCCTGCTGCCCGACCTCGACGCGCCGCGGGAGCCCGCCGGGCCGAGCGAGAGCCGGGGAGGTGACCGCGATGAGGTGCGTGCATGAGCTCTTCGAGGAGCAGGCGGCGCGGACGCCCGGCGCGACGGCCCTGATCGACGGCGGCGAACGGACCGACTACGCCGGACTCGACGACCGGGCCGGCCGGCTGGCGGGTCTGCTGGCCGCGCGAGGCATCCGGCCCGGCGACACGGTCGGCGTGTACCTGGAGCGCTCCACCGCTCTCGTCGTGACGATCCTCGGCATCCTCAAGGCCGGGGCGGGCTACGTGATGCTGGACCCCGCCTTCCCCGCCGAACGGCTGCGCGCGATGGCCGAGGACGCCGGAGCCACCGCGGTCGTCACGGCCCGCGACGCCGTGCCCGGGGTCCTCGACACGGCCCGGGTCCACATCGAGGACGCCGCCGGGGCGCGGCCGCTGCCGCGCGGCGCCGTCCCGGTCCGGCCCGACGACATCGCCTGTGTGATGTTCACCTCCGGATCGACCGGGCGGCCGAAGGGCATCGCCGCGTCGCACCACGCGATCACCGCCACCCTCACCGGGCAGAGCTTCGCGTCCTTCGGCCCCGGCGCGGTCTGGCTCCAGTGCGCGCCGCTGTCCTGGGACGCGTTCGCCCTGGAACTGTGGGGGCCGCTCATGAACGGCGGGACCTGCGTACTGCACCCCGGGCGGCGCCCCGAGCCCTTCCTGATGGCCCGGCTGGTCGCCGAGCACGGCATCACCTCCATGTACCTCTCGGCGTCCCTCTTCAATGTCGTCGTCGACGAGTACCCGCAGGTGATGGACGGACTGCGGGAACTCGTGGTGGGCGGCGAGGCCATGTCGGCGCCGCACGCTGCCCGCGCCCTGGAGCGCCGGCCGGAGCTGCGGCTGAGCAACGGATACGGCCCCGTCGAGTGCATGGTCTTCCTGACCGTCCACCCGGTGAGCGCCGACGGGCTCGGCCAGGGCCCGGTGCCGATCGGCCGTCCGCTGGCGGGCAAGCGGCTGTACGTCCTCGACGAGGAGCTCCGCCCGGTGCCGGACGGCCAGAGCGGCGAGATCTACGCCGCCGGGGCGGGCCTCGCCCGCGACTACCGCGGACGGCCCGCGCTGACCGCCGAACGCTTCGTCGCCTCCCCGTCCGGTGAGCGCGTCTACCGCACCGGTGACCTCGGGCGGCGCCGCGCCGACGGTGTCCTCGAATATCTGGGCCGGTCCGACAGCCAGGTGAAGATCCGGGGCTTCCGGGTGGAACCGGGCGAGGTCGAGAGCGTACTGACCCGGCACCCCGGCATCGACCGGGCCGCGGTCGTCGCCCATGAGCACCCGGCGGGCGACCGCCAGCTCACCGCGTACGTCGTCCCGAGCGGCGGTGCCCGGCAGGGCTTCCAGGAGGCGCAGTTGCGCGCCTACGCCCGCGGTGTGCTGGCCGAATACCTGGTGCCGGCGGTCTTCGTGGCGCTGGACGAGCTGCCGCTGACCGCCGGCGGAAAGCTGGACCGGGCCGCCCTGCCGGAGCCCCGGACCACGGCGGTCCTCGCCGGCCGGGCTGCGGTGAGCGGCACCGTGGCCGCCCTGTGCGAGCTGTTCGCCCAGGTGCTCCACACGGACCGGGTCGGCCCCGACGACGACTTCTTCGCGCTGGGCGGCCACTCCCTGCTCGCCGCCCGGCTGCTGGGCCGGATCCGTGCCGTGCTCGGCGCCGAGATCGACATCCGCGGGCTCTTCGAGGCGCCCACCGCGGCGCTGCTCGCCCCGTTCGTCGACACCGCTCCCCCGGCGCGTCCGGCACCGGCCGCCGCAGCCGGGGACTCCTCCGGGACGCTCCCGGTGTCGCACGCGCAGCACCGGCTGTGGTTCCTGGACCGGATCGGGGCCGGCGCCGCGTACAACCTGCCGATGCTGGTCCGGCTGCGGGGCGCGGTCGACGTGGCCGCGCTGGACGACGCGCTGGCTCGGGTCGCCGAACGCCACGAGGTGCTCCGCACCGTCTTCGAGGAGCGTGACGGCTCCCCCGTACGCCGGGTACTGAGCGGGGCGGCCGCACGGCCTCCGTTCCGGCAGCTGCGGACCGCCGGGGCCGCGACGGACCGGGAGATCGAGCGGGAGGCCCGTCACCGTTTCGACCTGCGCACCGAACTCCCGGTGCGCGCCACCCTGTTCACCTCCCGGGAGCGGCCGGACGAGCACGCTCTGCTGGTGCTGGTCCACCACATCGCCGGGGACGGGTGGTCGCTGCGGCCGCTCTTCCGCGATCTGTCCCGCGCCTACCGGGCACGGGTCGACGGCGCGGAGACGGCCGGGCTGCCGCCGCTCACCGTGCAGTACGCGGAGCACGCCCGGCACCAGCTCGACCGGCTCGGCTCGCCGTCCGATCCGCATGCCCTCGCCGCCCGTCAGCTCACGTACTGGCGCAAGGAACTGGACGGGCTGGCGGCCGACGGTCCGCTGCTGCCCCGCCGCGCCGGGCGTCCCCCCGTACCCGGTCCGGACGCGCGGGTCGTGGTGCGCCGGCTCGACGCGGCGGCGCACGCCCGGGTGGTCGAATCGGCCCGTGCCGGGGGCGCCACCCTCTTCATGGCCCTGCACGCCGCACTGGCCACCGTGCTGGTTCGGGCGGGGGCGGGCGAGGACCTGGCGATCGGCGCGCCGGTGGCCGGGCGCGCCGGGGACGGCAGCGTCGAGGACGTGGTGGGGTTCTTCGTCAACATGCTGGTGCTGCGCACCGATCTGTCCGGCGACCCCACCTGCGCCGAGGTGCTGGCCCGGGTGCGGGAGACGGACCTCGCCGCGTTCAGCCACCAGGACGTGCCGTTCGAGGACGTGGTCGGCGCGCTCAACCCGCCGCGTTCCCCCGGCCGTCAGCCGTTCACCGATGTGGTCCTGGCGCTCCAGAACAACGCCCGGGCCGAGGTCGCGCTGCCCGGTGCCGAGAACGGGGTCGAGGTGGTGCGCACCGGCGCCGCCCGGTTCGAACTCCTGGTGGACGTCACGGACTCCACCTCGGCCGAGGGTGCGCCGGACGGGCTGACGCTGACCTTCGAGTACCGCGGGCAGGCGCTGGAGGCGGAGTTCGTCCAGTGGCTCGCGGACGCCCTGCCGCAGGCCCTGGAGGAGGCCGCGGCCGCCCCCGGCACGCCCCTGTCGCGGCTGGGCGTCGCCGCACCCCCGCGGCCGGCCGGCCGGAGCGACCGGATCGCGGCGCCGGTCCGGCGCCAGGCCGTCACCGAGCGACCGATGACCGCTCTGGAGCGGGAGATCTCCGCCGTGTGGTGTGACGTCCTCGGCGTACAGAGCGCCGGCCCGGACGACGACTTCTTCGCCCTCGGCGGCAACTCGCTGCGCGCGGTGCGCGCCGTGGCCCGGCTCGGCGCCGGACGGCAGGTGACGGTGGCGCAGTTGTTCGCCGCGCCCACGGTCGCCGCCTTCGCCGCCGAGCTGGAACGGGCGGTCGAACTGCCGGCCCCCGCCGGTGCTTCCCCCATCCCGCGACGCCCCCGGGTGCCGCGCCGCACGGAACCCCAGACCCAGACCGGCAGAAAGCAGGAGGAGTGGCAGTGGACCTCAGTGTGATGTTCTTCGGTGCGGACAGCACCACCGCCGGCGAGGCCCGGCACACCGAGACGTACGAGGACATCCTCGCCGTGGCCCGGACCGCCGACCGGCTGGGGTTCCACGCCGTCTGGACCCCCGAGCGCCACTTCCAGCAGGTGGGACAGGTCTTCCCGAGCCCGCCGGTGCTCAGCGCGGCACTCGCCGTCGCCACCGAGCGGATCGGGATCCGCGCGGGCAGTGTCGTCCTGCCGCTGCACCATCCGCTGCGGGTGGCGGAGGACTGGGCCGTCGTGGACAACCTCTCGCACGGGCGGGTCGGCCTCTCCGTCGCCACCGGCTGGCACTCCAAGGACTTCACGCTGGCCCCCGAGCAGTACGCGGACCGCCGGCGGACCGCTCTGGAGACGATCCCCCGGCTGCGGGCGCTGTGGGCGGGCGAGCCCGCCGAGTACCCCGACGGCACGGGCGACCCGGTCTCCGTCACACCCCAGCCCCGGCCCGTGCAGGACACCCTGCCGCTGTGGGTCACCACGTCCGGCAACCCGGAGACCTGGGAGGCGGCCGGCCGGCTGCGCGCCGGAGTGCTCGGCGCGACCGTCGGGCAGAGCCGGGACGAGCTGGCCGAGCGGATCGCCCGCTACCGCGCCGCCTGTGCCGGGGCCCCCGACCAGCGGGGCACCGACGCGCACGGCCGGGTCACGCTGATGGCCCACACCTACGTGGGAACCGACGACGCGGAGGTCCGCCGGATGGCGGGCGCCCCCCTGAAGACCTACCTCTCCTCGTACGTACGCCAGACCGCGGCGAACCGTTCCGCGGACGCCACGACCGCGGCCCTCACCGAGGAACAGACCGCGATGCTCGCCGACTTCGCGTTCGAGCGCTATCTGAGCTGGGGCAGCCTGCTCGGCTCCCCCGGCCACTGCGCCAAGATGCTCGCCGATCTGGCGGAGCTGGGCGTCGACGAGGTCGCCTGCTTCATCGACTTCGGCATCGGACGGGACGACGTACTGGCCGGGCTGCACCGGTTGGCCGAACTGAAAGAGAACCTGTGATGAGCGCCCCCACCGTTTCGCGCACCGTCCCGGTCGCGGCATCCCCCTCCATGGCCGACCGGTTCGTCGCACTGGGCCGGGAACAGCGGGTCCGTCTGCTGCGCCGCCTCCTGGAGGCGGGCCGGGCCCGTGAGATACCCGCCGTCGTACCGCCGCGCGACCCGGCCCGCCGGGTGCCGCTCAGCCCCGCGCAGCACGACCTGTGGGTGTACGACTCGCTGTATCCCGGCACCCCGGCGCTCAACCTGTGCGCCGCCTACCACTTCGAGCGGCCCGTCGACCCGGCCCACCTGGAGCAGGCGCTGACGCTGATCCAGTGTCACCACGACATCCTGCGGACCCGGATCGTGACGGATCCGTCGGGCGAGCTGCATGTCGAGTTCCCCGACGACGGGTCCTTCGACCTGGAGCGCGAGGATCTGCGGGGCACCGGCCGCTCGATCGACGAGGCCTTCGAGACCTTCCGCAGCCGCCCCTTCGACCTCGCCCGGGACAGGCTGATCCGGGCCCGGTTCGTCCGGGTCGACGAGCGGCGCTCCACACTGATGCTGAGTCTGCACCACACCATCAGCGACTGGTGGTCCTTCGATGTGCTGCAGAACGAGTTCGCGCGGGCCTACGGTGCGCTGCGCGACGGTCTGGAGCCGCCGCTGACCCGGCCGGCCGTGCAGTACGCCGATTTCTCGTCCTGGCAGAGCGAGTTGGCGGAGTCCGGGGTCTTCGCGAGCCGGCTCGACTTCTGGCGGCGCTATCTCGCCGACCCGCCCGGTCCGCTGACGGTGCCGGGCAGCAACGGGGGTGTCGCCGGGGGCGAGGGCATCGCGCAGGTGCCCTTCCACATCGACGCGCCGACCACCGCCGCCGTGCGGGCCCTGGCCCGGGAGCGCGGCGCCTCGGTGTACGTCGTCCTGATGGCGGCGTTCGCCGTGCTGGCGCACCGGGTCAGCGGCGCCGACGACCTGGTGATCGGCACCCCCATCGCCAACCGCGCGGCCAAGGGCCTCGACCAGGTCATCGGGTACGTCATGAATGCCGTGCCGACCCGCTGGAAGGTGGCTCCGGACCGGTCGTTCGCCGAGCTGCTCGCCGGGTTCGCGGTCGACTTCCCGGATCTGATGGCCAACGCGGACGTGCCCGTGGGCCGGATCGTGTCGGCCGCCGCGCCCGAGCGCAGCGCGGGCCGGGCCCCGCTGTACCAGTGGGTCTTCATGCACCTGACGCAGCAGCCGAGCGTCTCGGTGATGAAGGAGTTCGCGGAGCCCGAGCGGATCCACACGGGCGGCGAGCACGACCTGGTCGGGGTGGTGAAGGACAGCGGTGACGGCATGGAGGGCAGTTTCGGGCTGCGCACCGATGTCTTCAGTGCCGAGACGGTGGCCCGCTGGACGCAGTGCTACGTCGAGCTCCTGAAGCGGATCACCGCCGACCCGGACGCGCTCGTCGGTGACATCGACGTGGTGCCCTCGGCCATGCGCGGCGAGCTGCTCGCCGGTTCGGCCGGGCCCGCCGGCCCCGCCACCGTGCCGCTGCCCGAGCTGGTGACCCGGCAGGCGGCCCGCACGCCGGACGCGCCGGCCGTGGAGTCCCCGGGGCACACCCTGAGCTATGCCCGGCTCGACGACCGGGTGGCCCGGCTGGCGGGCCGTCTGGTGCGCCTGGGCGCCGGTCCCGGGCGGATCGTGGCCCTCGCGCTCGCCCGTGGCAGCGACTGGCCGGTGGCGGCACTGGCCGTGCAGCGGGCCGGCGCCGCCTATCTGCCGGTCGACCCCGCCCATCCGGCCGAGCGCATCCGCCGGGTCCTCGCCGAGGCCGCGCCGGTGCTCCTGGTCACCGGACCCGGCGCCGCTCCCCTGGACACCGGTCTGCCGGTCCTGGTCCTCGACGAGGACGCCTGGGCCGGGGAGCCGCTGCCGCCGGGCGGCCCGGAACTCCACGGCGCCGCCCATGTCATCCACACCTCCGGCTCCACCGGCACCCCCAAGGGCGTGGTGGTCGGCCATGCCGGGGTGGCGGCGCTCACCCGGAGCCTGGTGGACGGCCTCGCACTGGAGGCGGGCAGCCGGGTGCTCCAGCTCGGGCCGCCCTCCTTCGACATCTCGGTCGGTGAACTGTGCCTGGCCTTCGGCTCCGGCGGAACGCTGGTGCTGCCGGGGCCGGGCCCGCTGGTGGGCGAGGACCTCGGGGCGGTACTGACCGAGCGGCGGATCTCCTGCGCCTTCGTCCCGCCGTCGGTGCTGGCGACCGTGCCGGCCGGTCCGTATCCGGAGCTGCGCGCCCTCGTCGTCGGCGCGGAGGCCTGCCCTCCGGAGCTGGTGGCCCGCTGGGCCGTCGCCGGCCGGCGTTTCCACAACGCCTACGGGCCCACCGAATCGACTGTCGTCTCCACCGTCTCCGGACCGCTGGACGCCGACGGGACGGCGCCGCCGATCGGCACACCGGTGGCGGGCACCAGCGCCTACCTCCTCGACGAACAGCTCCGGCCGGTCCCCGCCGGGGCGGGCGGTGAGCTGTACCTGGCGGGTGAAGCGCTCGCCCACGGCTACCTGGGCCGGGCCGCGCTCACCGCCGAGCGGTTCGTCGCCGATCCCTACGGTCCGCCCGGCAGCCGCATGTACCGCACCGGCGACCTCGCCCACCGCGACGACCACGGGAACACGTACTACCTGGGGCGCGGCGACGAGCAGGTGAAGCTGCGCGGGCTGCGCATCGAGCCCGGCGAGATCGCCGCCGCGCTCGCCGAACACCCCTGCGTGGAACGGGCGGTGGCCGTCGTGCGGCACGACCGGGCCGGCTCCGCACAGCTGGTGGCGTACGTGGTGCCCGCGCCGGGAGCGCGGATCGACGAGGACGCGCTGCTGCTGCACGCCTCCGGGCGGCTGCCCGCGGCCATGGTCCCGGCCGCGGTGGTGGCGCTGGACGCGCTGCCGTTGTCGTCGCACGGCAAGCTGGACCGGGCCGCACTGCCCGCGCCCGCCGCCCGGACCGCGGACACCGTCCGGCTTCCCGGGTCGGCGCGCGAGGAGGTCCTGTGCGGGCTCTTCGCGGAGCTGCTGGACGTCGAACAGGCCGGTGCGGACGACGACTTCTTCCGCCTCGGCGGCGACAGCATCATGGCGATCCAGCTGGCCGCGCGGGCCCGTACGGCCGGTCTGGTGTTCTCCCCGCACGACGTGTTCACCGTACGCACCCCGGCCCGGCTGGCCGTGCTGGCCCGTACGCCCGAGGGCGACGCCCCGGAGGAGGACGACACCGGGACCGGGCGGCTGCCCCTCACCCCGGTGATGCACTGGTGGCGCGAACAGGTCCGGGACACCGCCGCGTTCACCCAGTCCATGCTGTTCCCGCTCGCGCCCGGCACCGGACTCGCCGCGATCGAGGAGGCCGTCTCCGTACTGACCGAGCGGCACGCCGCGCTGCGGATGCGCCTGGTCTGCGAGGGCGACACCGGCTGGGAGCTCCGGGTTCCCGAGGAGAGCGCGCCCCCGGCCGCGCGGGCCGTCCGGGTGGCCGTGCCGGCGGACGCCGATCTGCACTCCCGGGCGACGGAGCTGGCGCGCACCGTCGCCCTGCGTCCCGAGGACGGCGAGATGGTGCGGGCGGTGTGGCTCGACCCCGGCTCCGGCCGGCCCGGTGCCCTGCTGCTCACCGTGCACCATCTGGCGGTGGACGGGTTCTCCTGGCGGGTGCTCGGGCAGGAGCTCGCCGCGGCGCTGGACGGCCGCTCCCCGGACGACGCCGCTCCCACGGGGACGGCCTCGTTCACCCGGTGGTCCCGGCTGCTCTCCCGCGAGGCCGCATTGCGGCTCGACGAACTTCCCTGGTGGAAGCGGCAGTTGGCGGACGGCACCGCCCGGCTCGCCGAGGAGCCGGAGCCGGGTGGCCGTCGGGAGACCCTCACCTTCGATCTGGACCCCGACCTCACCCGCAGTGTGCTCCTCACTCTGCCGGGCGCCTTCAACTGCCGCCCCGACGCGGTGATGCTGACCGCCCTGACCGCGGCGGCCGTCCAGCGGCGCGGCAGTGGATCCTCGCTGGTCGTCCATCTGGAGGGCCACGGCCGCGAGGCGCTGTCCGCCCCGGTCGATGTGTCCGCAACCGTCGGCTGGTTCACCACCCAGTACCCGGTCCGCCTGGACCTGGGTGCGGCGTCGGTGGTGCCCGGCGGCCGGCCGGGCGAGGCCCTGAAGTGCGTCAAGGAGCAGCTGCTCGCGGTGCCCTCCGGCGGGCTCGGCTGGGGTCTGCTGCGCTACCTCCACCCGGAGACCGGCCCGGTGCTCGCCGCGCTCCCCTCGCCCGATGTCCGCTTCAACTATCTGGGCCGGTTCGCCGCGGCCGACGCGGCGGGCGGACGGCTGCTCGAACCGGGCCCGGACGCCGTGCCGCTGGCGCACACCCTGGAGGTGGATGTGCTGGCCCGGGAGGAGAACGGCGAGCCCGTGCTGGAGGCGAGCTTCTCCTACCCGTCCGGGGCGTTCACCGAGGACGGGATGCGCGCCCTGGCCGGGTCCTGGTCCGAGGCGCTCCGTGTCCTCGCGGACCACTGCGGACCGGACGGCACGGCCGTCCACGCCCCGTCCGACTTCCCGCTCGTCGACCTGACCGGGGACCAGCTCGAACTGCTCGCACAGGAGATGGACTTCGGTGACCTCGGCACCGACGACGACGAGGAGGACCGGCGATGAACGCGCGCATCGCGGACGTACTGCCGCTCTCCCCGCTCCAGGAGGGCCTGCTGTTCCACACCGCCCGGCAGACCGGGGGCCCGGACCCCTATCTGGTGCAGGCCCGGTTCGTGATCGGCCCCGCGATCGGCGGGGACACGGTACGGGCCGCGGTCGCCGCGCTCCTGGACCGGCATCCGAATCTGCGTGCCTGCTTCCGGCACGAGCGCCTGGACCGGCCGGTCCAGGTCGTACCGAAAGCGGTCGAGGTGCCGTGGACGGAAGTGGACCTGACGGGGCTCAGCACGGACGAGGCGGACGCGCGGACCGAGGAGGTGCTGCGTGAGGACGCGGCGCTCCGCTTCGACATGGCCCGCCCGCCCCTGGTCCGTGCCACGTTCCTGCGGCACGGCACCGGTGCCGAACTGATCGTGTCCTTCCATCACATCCTGCTGGACGGCTGGTCGATGCCGGTGGTCGAGCGGGACCTCGCCGCCCTCGTGGCGGGCCGGCCGCTGCCGCCCGCCGCGCCCTACCGGGACTATCTGGTGTGGCTGGGCGGTCAGGACCGGAACAAGGCCGAAGCCGCGTGGTGCGAGTCGCTGGCGGGTCTGGAGCGGCCGGCACTGCTGGCCCCGGCCGGACCGGACGCGGCACCGGACCGTTCGCGGCTGTGGCTGCCCACCGGCCTCACCGAGCGTCTGGTGCGCCGGGCCGCGACCGCGGGCGTCACCCTCAACACCCTGGTCCAGGTCTCCTGGTCACTGGTCCTGGCCAGGCTGACCGGCTCCCGCGACCAGGTCTTCGGCGCGGTCGTCTCGGGGCGCCCGCACGATCTGCCCGGCGTCGAGTCGATGGTGGGCCTGTTCATCAACACCCTGCCGGTACGGGTCCGGCTGCGGGACGACGAGCGGGTCGACGAGCTGCTGTGCCGGATCCAGGACGAGCAGTCCCGGCTGCTGGAGCACCACCACGCCCGCACCGCCGAGGTGCAGCGCGCCGTGGGGGCCGGTGAGCTCTTCGACTCGATCATCGCCTTCGAGAACTTCCCGCGCGGTTCCGGGAGCGGGGACGGTGACGACGCGGTCCGCCTGGCGAAGGTGGCGGACGCGACGCACTACCCGGTCACCATCGCGGCGGTGGCCGAGGACCGGCTGCTGCTGTCCGTGAGCTGCCGCCGGGGCATCTCGGCGCCGGCGATCGCCGAGCGCCTGGCACACGTACTGGAGCAGCTGGCCGACTCGCCGCGGATGCCGGTGGCGGACGTCGACGCGCTGCCCGCGGCGGAGCGGCGCCGGCTGCTCGCCCTGGCGGACGGCCCGGTCCGCACGTCCGCCGGACCCGCCACCCCGGCCGGGCGGTTCGCCGCCCAGGTGGCCCGCACTCCGGACGCACCGGCCGTCGACACCGACGGCGAGACGCTCAGCTACGCCGGGCTCGACGCCGCTTCGGACCGGCTGGCCGGCCGTCTCGGGCGGGCCGGTGTGGCGCCGGGGCACACCGTGGCCCTGCTGCTGCCCCGTTCGGCGTCGCTGATCGTGGCCCAGCTCGCGGTGCTCAAGGCGGGCGCCTGCTGGCTCCCCCTGGACCCGGCGCACCCGGCGGAGCGGCTGGCCCGGCTGATGGACGCGGCGGCCCCCTCCCTGGTCCTCACCTCGGGGGCGGACCGGGGTGCCGCACGGCTGCCCGCGGGGGTCGCGGTGCTGGACGTCACCGAGGCGTCCGAACCCGTGCCCTTCGACCGGATCGAGACCCATCCCGGGGCCGCCGCCTGCGTGATCCACACCTCCGGCTCCACCGGGGAGCCCAAGGGGGTGGTCGTCCCGCAGCGGGCGATCACCGAACTCGCCGCCGACGGCCGCTTCGCGGGCGGTGCCCACGACCGGGTGCTGCTGCACAACCCGTACACCTTCGACGCCTCCACCTACGAGGTGTGGATCCCGCTCCTGAACGGCGGGACCGTGGTCGTGGCCCCCGCCGAGGCGGTCACCCCGGAATTGCTGGAGCGAGTGGTGCGGGAGCGGCGGGTCACCGCGCTCATGCTCACGCCCGAACTGCTGCGCACCGTCGCGGAGATCGCGCCCGGGGCACTGTCCGGGCTCCGTGAGGTGTGGTCCGGCGGCGACGTCCTGGCACCCGACACGGTGCTCCGGATCCGGGAGCACTGCCCGGACACGGTGGTCGTCAACGGCTACGGCCCCACCGAGACGACGGTGTTCGCCACCGCCCACACCGCCGACGCGCAGAGCGCCCGCGGTACGGGGGCCGTGCCCGTCGGGCGCCCCCTGGACAACACCCGCGCCCAGGTCCTGGACGACCGGCTGCGCCCGGTCCCGGCGGGGGCCACCGGTGAGCTCTACCTCGGCGGCAGCGGTCTCGCCCAGGGCTACCTCGGCCGGCCGGCCGCCACCTCGGAACGGTTCGTGGCCGATCCGTACGGGCCGCCCGGCAGCCGCATGTACCGCACCGGGGACCTGGCCCGCTGGACGCCGGACGGCGTCCTGGAGTTCGCGGGCCGGGCCGACGACCAGGTCAAGGTGCGCGGCTTCCGTGTGGAACCCGCCGAGGTCGAGGCCGCGCTCGCGGGCTGCCCCGGTGTGGCGCGGGCCGTGGTCGGTGCCCGGCGGGACGCGGCGGGCGGCAAGCTGCTGGCCGCCTGGCTGGTGCCGGAGCGGAGCGCGGACGAGGACCGCTCCGACCCGGAGGAGCGGTGGCACCGCACCCTCGCCCGGGTGCGGGCGCATGCCGCCGAGCAGCTGCCGGCACACCTGGTTCCGTCCCTGTGGGCCCGGATCGACGAGGTGCCGCTCACCCGCCACGGGAAGGCCGACCGGGCCGCGCTCCCCGACCCCGGGCCGACCGGGGAACCGGTGGCCGACCGGGCGCCGCTCACCCCGCGCGAGCGGGAGCTGTGCGCCCTGTTCGGGACGGTGCTCGGGGTTCCCGCGGTCGGGCCCGGCACCGACTTCTTCCGGGCCGGCGGCCATTCACTGACCGCACTGCGCCTGAAGTCGAAGATCGAGACGGTGCTCGGGGTACGGATCCCGGTCTCCGCCCTGTTCGACGCGCCGACCCCGGCCGGTCTCGCCGCCCTGCTCGACGCGCCGCCGTCCGGCAACGGCCGCGCCGCGCGGATACCGCTGCGGCCCGCCCGCGGACGCGCCGGATCCGCGACCGTGCCGGCCGAACCGCACCACAACAGCCTGGAGCATGTGCTCACCCTGCGGACCGGCGGCGACCGCACCCCGCTCATCTGTGTGCATCCGGGGCTCGGTCTCAGCTGGTCGTACGTGAACCTGCTGCCGCACCTCGCACCGGACCGCCCGGTGCACACCCTGCAGAGCCCGGCACTGCTGACCGGCACCGGCGGGCTCCCGGCCACCATGGACGAGATGGCGGACCTGTATCTGCGCAGCGTCCGCGAACTCCGGCCGCGGGGACCGTATCTGCTGCTCGGCCGGTCCTTCGGCGGTCCGCTCGCCCATGAACTGGCGGTGCGGCTGCGCCGGGAGGGCGAAGAGGTCCGGATGCTCGTCGTGGTGGACGCCATGCCGATGCCGGAGCGGATCCGGGGCACTTTGCTGGACCCCGCCGCCGTCGAGGACGAGATGCTGCGCATCCTGCTCCACTCCCACGCACCGGAACTGCCTCTGCCGAACGGCCCGTTGGAGCGGTCCGCGCTCTTCTCCCAGGCCCGCGGGGGCAGCTTCGACGGCCTCTCCGAGGACCGGTTGCACACCCTCGTCGATGTCGGGGCACATCACACCCGGCTGGTACGGGACTGGCACCCGTCCCCCTACGACGGCGCGACGACGCTCTTCTCCGCGACGCGCGACGACTGGCCGACCACGGCCGAGAAGACCGAGGCCTGGCAGCGCGTGACCGCCGCGCTCGACGTGCACGAACTGGACTGCGGTCACAGCGACGTACTCACCCAGGGCCCGGCGGCCGTGATCGCCGCGGTCATCGAAACCGCCCTCCGAGGGGACTGAGAACCATGACCGTCGACGCCGTCGAGCTCATCGACCTCTACGCCGGGGAGGGCGGCGGGAGCGAGGAGTACGAGTTCCCCGCCTCCGATGCCCAGAGCCGCCTGCTGGTCCTCGACCAGCTGAATCCGGGCTCCCCGCAGTACAACGTGCCGATCGCCTTCGCGGTGCACGGGCCCTTCGACACCGAGGCGTTCGGCCGCGCGCTGGACGCGCTGGTCGCCCGGCACGAGGCGCTGCGCACCGTCTTCCGGACCGCCGACGACGGCACCCCGGCGCAGCGCGTCTCGGCCACCGGGCGGGTACGGCTCGCGATCCGGCGGAACGTACCGGCCGGCGGTGCGGACGCCCTGGTGCGCGCCGAGGCCGCCCTCCCCTTCGACACCGCCGCGGGGCCGCTGCTGCGCTGCACCGTGTACGCCGTCGACGACGGCAGCCACCGGGTGCTGCTCGTCGCCCATCACCTGGTCTGCGACGGCTGGTCGCTCGGCCTGATGCTGGACGAGCTGTCCGAGGGCTACCGCCAGGAGGCCCGGGGTCTGTCGTACCGCCCGGCCGAACTCCCCATCCAGTTCCCCGACTACGCGGCCTGGCAGCGGGAGCGCGCGGCGGACGGCGCGTTCGAGGCGTCCGTGGAGCACTGGGCCGGCCTGTTGCGCGGCGCGCCCACCGCCATGGAACTGCCGCTGGACCGCCCGCGCCCGCCGGTCCGCACCGCTTCGGGCGGCACCGAGCGTTTCCTGCTGGGCGCCGAGGTCAGGGAACGGCTGGCCGAGGTCGCGGCGGCCTCGGGAGCCACCCCGTTCATGACGATGTTCGCCGCGTACACCGCTTTCCTCTCCCGGCTCTCGGGCGGCGAGGACCTGGTCGTCGGCTATCCGTCGTCGGGGCGCGAGCGTCCCGAACTCCAGGAGATGGTCGGGATGCTGACCAACACCCTGGCGATGCGGGTGGACCTGAGCGGTGACCCGTCGCTGGACGAGCTGACCCGCCGCGTCCGGGCCTCGATGCTGGCGGCACAGCCCTACCAGGACGCGCCGTTCGAGGCGGTGGTCGACACCCTGGCCCCGGTCCGCGAGACCAGTCACGACCCGGTGGTGCAGGTGGCGCTCAGCTACGAGGACGAGGCCACGCCGGAGCTGGAGCTGACCGGTGCCACCACCGAACGGCTCGCGCTGACGCTGGACACCGCGAAGTTCGACTTCCACCTGTTCGTGGAGCGGTGGGACGCCGGACTCGCCGCCCAGTTCATCTACCGCAGCGACCTGTTCGACGCGGCGACGGTCCGCCGCTGGACGGGCAACTTCCGCACCCTGCTGGCCGGACTCCTCGCGGACCCGTCCGCACCGCTGTCCACCGTGGAGCTGGTGCCGGCCGACGAACGCGCCCGCACCATCGCCGGTGCCGACCGGCTCGCGGAGGCGGCGCCCCCGGACCGTCTGGTACCCGATCTGATCGCCGACCGGGCGGCCGAACACCCCGACGCCACGGCCCTGGTCTGCGGCGGTCTCCGGCTGAGCTACGCCGAACTGCTCGACCGGGCCGACGCACTGGCCGCCCGGCTGCGCGCCGCCGGGGTGCGGCCCGGCTTCCGCGTCGGTCTGCTCCTGCCCCGCTCGGCCGACCAGGGCATCGCGGCCCTCGCCGTGCTGCGCGCGGGCGGCGCGTACGTACCGCTGGACCAGGCCCACCCGGAGGCCAGGCTCCGCCACATGGTGGACAGTTCGGGCACCGGGCTCCTGATCACCTCGCAGGAGACCGCGTCGAAGGCGGCGGCCCTGGAGGTGCCGTGCGTCCGGGTCGACCGCCCGGCCGTCACGGACCCCGTGGCGCCGGTGCCGCCCGCGACGGCCGGCACCGCACCGGCCCCCGGGGACCTCGCCTACGTGCTGTTCACCTCGGGCTCCACCGGCGTCCCCAAGGGGGTCGCCATCGAGCACCGGGCGCTGGTCAACCTCACCCGGGCGGTCCGCCACTCCTTCCCCGTCGAGGCCGGGGACCGGGTGCTGCAGTTCGTGTCGTTCGGCTTCGACGTCGCCGTGTCCGACCTCTTCTTCCCCTGGGTGGCCGGTGCGGAGCTACACATCCCGCAGGAGGACGAGCGGATCGGCGAGGCGCTGCTCGACCGGCTGCGGGACTCCCGCATCACCTATGTGTTCCTGCCGCCGTCCGCCGCGATGCTGCTGCCCGACCTGACCGGGCAGCTGCCCGAGCTGCGGACCGTCGCGGTCGGCGGCGAGGCGTGCCCGGCCGAGCTGGTCGGACGGCTCAGCGCGCCCGGGCGACGGGTCGTGAACGCGTACGGCCCCAGCGAGGTGACCGTCTACGCGACCACCGGGGACCTCTCCCCCGGTGAGCCCGTGGTGCTCGGCGGCGCCGTGCCGGGAGCCCGGGTCTATGTGCTCGACGAGCGGCTCCGGCCGGTCCCCGCCGGGGTCGCCGGCGAGATCTACGTGACCGGTGCCTCGCTGGGGCGCGGCTACATCGGCCGGCCCGCCCTGACCGCCGAACGGTTCGTCGCCGATCCGCACGGCGCGCCGGGCACCCGGATGTACCGCACCGGCGACCTCGGCCGGATCGACGCGCGGGGGCTCATCCACTACCTCGGACGCTCCGACCTCCAGGTCAAGCTGCGCGGTGTACGCATCGAACTCGGCGAGATCGAGACCCTGCTGGCGGGTGCGCCCGGCGTCGCCCTGGCGGCGGCCACCGTCCGCGGCACGGGGACGGCACAGCGGCTCGTGGCGTATGTCGTGAGCCGGGACGGGGCGGCGCCCGCGGACGCCGAGCTGCGCGCCCATCTCGCCCGGCGGCTGCCCGGGTCCATGGTGCCCGAGGTGTTCGTCCGCCTGGACGAGATGCCGCTCAGCAGCAACGGCAAGATCGACCGGGCCCGGCTGCCGGAACCCGCCACGGTGCGGTGCCGGCCGGACGGCTCGACCACCGTCGCCGGCACCGCGACCGAACGGCTGGTGGCCGGGCTGTGGGCCCGGGTGCTCAATCTCGAACTCGTCTCCGTCACCGACCACTTCTTCGAGCTGGGCGGCAATTCGATCCGGCTGCTGAGCGTCCTGTCCGCCCTGCGCGAGCTGGGCACGTACGGCGAGCTCAGCCTGGTCGACCTGTTCCGCCACCCCACCGTCAACGCCCTCGCCGCCCACCTGGACCGGGCGGCCCTCGGGGCCGCCGCCGGGGCCCCCGACACCGCCCCTCCCGCCGACACGGCCGCCGCGCGCGGCGGTGACCGGCACGCACGACGCAATGCCGCCGCCCGACGACTCAGCCACCGGAAAGGCTCCATACGATGACCGAGAACGCAAGCGCCGCCGAGCCCCTCGCAGCCGACTCCGCGATCGCGGTCGTCGGGATGAGCGGCCGCTTCCCCGGCGCCCCCGACCTGGCCGCCTACTGGGAGAACCTGCTCGGCGGGCTCTGCTCGGTGACCGACTTCACCGAGGCGGAGCTGATCGCCGACGGCGCCGACCCGCAGGAGGTGCGCGGCCGCGACCACGTACCGGCCAAGGGCCATCTCGCGGACGCGGACCGCTTCGACGCGGAGCTGTTCGGCTTCAACCGCACCGAGGCCGCGGCCCTGGACCCCCAGCACCGGCTGCTCCTCCAGACGGCCTGGTCCGCGCTGGAGGACGCCGGCCGCAGCCCGCTGGGCGGGTCCGCCCGTACCGGCGTGTATGTCGGCGGCGGCCCCACCGAGCACATGCTGGCCGCGCAGACCGACCCGCGGCTCGCCGCTTCCATCGGGGCGCTCCAGGTGCGCATCCTCACCGACCGCGAGTTCCTCGCCCCCTGGGTCTCCTACCGGCTGGGCCTGGAGGGCCCGAGCCTGACGGTGCAGACGGCCTGCTCGACGTCGCTGACGGCGGTGCACCTCGCGGTGCAGTCCCTGCTGCTCGGCGAGTGCGACACGGCACTGGCCGGCGGCGTCGCCGTGGACACGGTGCGCAAGCGGGGCTACGTCCACCAGCAGGGCGGCATCTATTCGCCGGACGGCCGCTGCCGGCCCTTCGACGAGCGGGCCGGCGGCACGGTGCCCGGCAACGGGGTGGGCGTGGTGGTGCTGCGCCGGCTGTCCGACGCGATCGCCGACAACGACCCGATCAGGGCCGTCATCCGGGGCAGCGCCGTCACCAACGACGGGGCCACCAAGGTCGGGTTCACCGCGCCCGGCGTCGACCAGCAGACCGCGGCGATCGTGGAGGCCTGGGCGGCGGCCGGTCTCGACCCGGCCGACGCCCAGTACCTGGAGGCGCACGGCACGGCCACCGCGCTCGGTGACCGCATCGAGGCGGCGGCGGCGACGGCGGCGTTCAAGGGGGCGCTCGGCACCGGGCGGATCGGGATCGGCTCGGTGAAGTCGAACATCGGCCACCTGGACGCTGCGGCGGGCGTGGCCGCACTGATCAAATCGGTGCTCATGCTGGAGCACGCGACGCTGGTGCCGAACGCCGACGCCGGCCGCCCGCACCCCGAACTGGGCTTCGAGGACTCGCCGTTCCACCTGGTCGGGCGGGCGACCGCCTGGCCGGAGCCGGAGCACGGTCCCAGGCGGTCCGGGGTGAGTTCGGTCGGGATCGGCGGCACGAACGTGCACGTGGTCCTGGAGGAGGCGCCCGGGCTCGGCGAATCCGGGGCGCCGGAGGCCGAGGCCGCGCCCGAGGTCCTGCTGCTGTCCGCCCGCACCCGTGAGTCCCTGGCCGAGGTGGCCGGCCGGCTGGCCGGGGCGCTGCGCGCCCCGGGTGCCCCGTCCCTCGCCGACACCGCGCACACGCTCCGCGTGGGCCGCGCCCCGTTGGCCGTGCGCGGCTATGTGCGGGCCGGGAGCCGGGCGGAGGCGGCGGATCTGCTCGCCGAACTGGCCTCGGGAGGTGCGGCGGGCCTCGGCGGGCCCGACCCGCTCGGCGAGGCCTGGCTGGCGGGCGAATTGGTGGTGCGGGAGGGGAGCGGCCGGCGGGTCGCGCTGCCGACGTACCCGTTCGCCGGTGAGAGCCACGGCGCGTACCGCCTCGTACCGGTCGCGCCGGTCGCACCGGCCGGTGAGCAGCCGGAGCAGGGCGGCCGCTCCGCCGACCTGGAGCGGGACGTCCGCGCCCTGATCGCCGAGGCCCTCGGGCTGGAGGACGCCGACGACCCGGAGATGACGTACTTCGCGGCCGGCGGCGACTCACTGACCGCCGTCCACCTGGTCGGCTGCCTCCGGGACGACTTCGACCTCGATGTCCCGATCACGCTGTTCCTGGAGCAGCTGACGCTGCACGAGATGGCCCGCCGGATCGTCACGGCGCAGGACGGCGACGACTCCCTCGACGCCCTGCTGTCGGAGTTCGAGGCGGAGTGACCGACTGCGCACAGGGCCTGGGCCCCGACCCGGAAGGGGGTCGGGGCCCAGGCCCTGTGCGCTGTGCCGTGCAGTGTCAGACGCCTGTACGGACCGTTCGTCCGGGCACGTACGCGGCGATGAGATCCGCGACGAGGGGCAGATGGTCGCCCAGGAAGAAGTGGCCGCCGGGCAGTACGTGCCGCTCGAAGGGCCCCTCGGTCTCCCGCTCCCACGCCTGTACGCCCTCGACGGAGACCCGGGGGTCGTTGTCGCCGGTCAGCGCGACGACCGGGCAGCGCAGCGGCGGCCCGGGAACGTGGACGCGAGCGAACAGCATGGCGTAGTCGGCGCGCAGCGGGGGCAGCGCGAGTTCGAGGATCTCCGGATGGGTCAGCAGTTCCTCGTCCGTGCCGGACAGCAGCCGCATCTCCCGGATCAGGTCGGCGTCGCTGGGCCGGTCGGGCAGCCGTGCGCGCCGCGGCAGCGACGGGCCCTCGCTGCCCGAGACGAACAGCGCCGCGGGCTCGCGCCCCTGTGCCGCGAGTTGCCGTGCGGTCTCGTAGGCCAGGAGCGCGCCCATGCTGTGGCCGAACAGAATCAGCGGGCGGCCCTCGTCCGCCCAGAGCGATCCCAGTACCGCGTGCACGACATCGCCGAGCCGTTCGGCGAACGGCTCGGCGATGCGGTCGTGCCTGCCGGGGTACTGCACGACCAGTGCTTCCGCGGTCCCCGCGACCTGGGTCGACAGCGGAATGTAGCCGCTGGCCGAACCACCTGCGTGCGGGAAGCACACCAACTGTGCCGCGGCGTCGGGGGCCGGGCGGTAGCACCGTATCCAGTTGTCCACGGCATCCCTTCTCTCATGTTCTCGGTCCGGTCCACGACCGGCTCCGTGAACGGTATCCGCTCATGGGGCTGCGGCGATCCAGCTCTCCAATTGTTCACGCGTGGTCGCCGGGTCCGCGACGAGAACGGCGAGTTCGTCGTCGCGGGGTTGCAGTGTCGTCAGGGCGGGGCAGCGGTGGCAGGCCTCGACACCGACCTGGTTCCACCACTTGCAGTGCGGGCGGAGGTGGCACCGTGGCACCGCGGCCGGTCCGGGCTCGGCCGGCACGGTCGTGATGCGTTCGATCAGCCCGCAGGCCTCGCCGACCCGGTTCGCGCAGTCCGACACGCAGTGCGAGGCGAACCGGAGCACCCGGTTGGGGGCGATCCCCTCCGGGATGCTGCCGAGAACATCGGCGGCGGGTACGGGTTCGGCCAGGTAGACGACCTGGTCACGCTCCCCGGACCGCACGCCGAGAACAACGCTCTCCGGGCGGCTCGCATCACCGCTCGGACACCATCTGAGGGGGCTTTCCTGCCCGCCTTGGGCAACGTCCGCAGTGCTGTCCACGGTGCTCACCTCCGATTCGTCAGCAGGAACGCGGGCCGGTCGAGTTGAGCACCATGCCGCCGATGACACCGCCGGTGACGGCGCCGTTCTGCTGCTCGGCGGCGACCGCCTGCGCGATGCTTCTGGCGAGCTGCTCCTGGCTGGTGATCCGTTCCGGACGCTCGGCAGCTGCGGCGCCCGTGGTACCGCCCACCGTGACGAGACCGGCAACGAGGGCCGCGGCAGCGGCCGCCGTACGCATGCTGTTGTTCATCCCTGTCCTCCATGGCATCGGTGATGGCTTGCAGGAAACGACGCTAGGTTCCGTCTCCCGCCCCGATCGGCAGTTGCGGCGGCGACTCGGAGGCTGGTTTCCGACGCCTTCGGGCTTCGGCCGCCTTCGGGCTTCGGCCGCCTTGGGCTTCGGCCGCCTTCTGGTCTTCCGCCGCCCTCTGGTTTCCGCGTGCTTCGGGCCACCGGTCCGCCCCTCCCCCCGGTTGCCCGTTGGTCGCGCCGTCAATAGCATCGCCGGTATGTCGTCAAGCCCTCAGCGCAAGCGGATCCGGAAGTCCCCGGCGGACCGGCGTGCGGAAATCGTCGACGCGGCGGCGGCCATCGCCCTGACCGAAGGGCTGGAGTGCATCACACTGCGCCGGATCGGCGATCAGCTCGGCGTCCGCCCCGGTCTCATCAGCCACTACTTCCCGGCGGTCGAGGACCTGGTGGCCGAGGCGTTCGGTACCGCCGCCGGGGCCGAACTGAACACTCTGCTCCCGGTGGACCCGGCGACGCGATCGCCCACGGACCGGCTCGCCCGCTTCTTCGCGCTGGCGACGGGCGCCGCGTACGACGACATCAGCCGGCTGTGGATCAACGCCCGGCATCTCAGCCGCTACCGCCCCGCTCTCCGCGACCGGGTCGGCCACCAGGAAGCGCTGTGGCGGGGCAGGCTGGAGGCCCTCATCCGTGACGGCGTCGACTGCGGCGAATTCCGCACCACCGACCCGTATGTGACGACCATCCAGATCCTGGTGGTCATCGACGGGCTCGGCGCACACGCCAACACCGAGGCCGCGGACCGCCCGGAGGTGGTCACGCGGATGGCCGTGAGCACGGCCGAGCGCGAACTCGGCCTGGAGCGCGGCGCACTCACCGGGCGCAGCGCCGCGCCCGACGCCGCCCGTGGCGACGCACCCGCGCCGTCCGACCCGGACGGTGCTCCGGACCCGGCACCGGTGTCGGAGGCGGACCGTAGAGTCCTGCCATGAGCGACTCGGTGAACAGGATTCTCCTCGAAGACGTCACTCCCGCCCCCGTCGCGCAGGGCGCGGTGGACGTCGGGCCGCTGCCCATCGACATGGCGGCCGCCCGCCGGGTCGCGGAGGCGATGCGCGTCACCCGGTCCGAGGCCTGCCGGGCCGCCGGGGTCCCGGACGACAGCGGCTGGCTGACGGAGTTCACCCGGCCGGACTTCGACAGCTTCCAGGACTTCGTCGCCGCGCTGCGTCACGACTCCGATCCCGACCACGTGCCGCTGATACCGCAGTTGTGCGGGCGACTGCTCGGTGACGACGCCCGTACGCACCGCGTGCTGACCGGAGACCAGGAGATCCGCAAGCCGTTCTTCCACCACGGCGACCTTCTGGTGAAGGGCCACCTGGACGTGGTGGCCCCCTTCGTCGTCACCGGTTCGCTCGTCGTCGAGGGCTGTTTGACCGACTGCGGCCCCGACTCCGTCGTCGCCGTCCACGGCGATGTCACGGCCCGTGCGGTGCACACCGACGGCGAGATGTCCGTCGGTGGTGTCATCGGGGCCGGGATCGTCTACGGCCAGTACAACGACCAGACGCTCCAGGCGCGCACCATCCGTGCCCGGCTGGTCATCGAGGACGAGCACAGCACGATCGCCGCGGTGGAGGCGGACACCCACTTCGATCCGGACGATTTCCAGCAGGGATACGGCGAGGGTGTGCAGGAGCGGCTGCGCGAACTGCTGGTGGACGAGGTGTTCTCCAGGGAGGAGGACGAAGACGAGGAGCAGCTGAACCGGGGGCTTCTCTTCGCCCGTCTGCGTGCGGGGCAGCCGGTCTTCCGCGCGGACGGGGGCTCGTCGGCACACTGATCCGGTCCGGCGCCCGTGGACCGTCGGGGCACCGACGACCGGGCGCCGAGGACCGGGCGACGGCTACCGCCGTTTCAGCTCCGCCAGGACTCTGCCGCGCAGCAGCTCGTACTCCTCGCGCAGCCGCACGATCTCGGGCGGCCGTACGATCACCTCCCCGCCGACGACGATCTCCTGCGGGCCGAACTGCTCACGGGTGAGATCGACTTCGACGCCCATGCCCAGCCGGTTCCACCAGTGGTAGTCCACTCGCTCACCGTCCACATGGACCTCGCCGCGCATCAGATCACCGCCCAGCAGGTCGTGCACCACGAGCGCGGTGACGCCGCACTGATCGCGCGCCGGATTGTCGGGGGTCCACTGCGCCCGGTGTGCCGGTGTCGTGGTGTCCGCGCCCCAACTCCTGCGGACCGCCTGCTCAAGGTCGTTGAAACTGCTCAGTGTCATACCGCTCAGCGTGGCAGACGCCTGTGACAGTCCACGTCCTGCCTCGGCCGCCTCGTCGCCGGTGGCGGACCATCGGCTCTACCGCTTGAGGCGGCCCCGGACGGCGAGGAGGGCGAGGGCGAGGAAGCCGGGTTCGACGAGCCGGGACGTCATCTCGATGTAGGTGCCGGCGGTGGTCAGGCTCTGGCCGCTGGCTCGGAAGATGACGGAATTGAGCACCACTTGGACCGATTTCTCGACGCGCTCGCCCGTGAACCGTTCCGTGAGCGGTCCCGTCAGCCCGGGTGGTGGCGTATCGGTGGTGAGGGTGATCCGGTCACCGGTGCCGGGAAGGACTCCGGTCGTCACGGCCTCGGGATCGGAGCCGGGCACCCCCCACAGGGTCAGGGCGAAGACCGAGACGATCATGGCTGTCCCGAGCCATGCGAGAGCGCGTGCGGCACGCAGTCCGTAGCCGGACAGCGCCCAGTACGCCTGGAGCAGCCACCGCTCGGCGCGGCGGTATCCGAAGCTGTGCCGGCGCATCTCCATTTCGCCGTAGTAGAAGTCGGCGGCTCCCGGTTCGTCCTTGCTGTCCTCCCGGGCCTTGCGCAGTTGGCGGTAGACCGTGGTCAGGGACGCCAGACCGGGGACGGCGCCGGGGTCCGGCGGAGGAGCGCCCCAGCCCCGGCGCGCGAACGCGGCTCGCCCAGGCAGCGCCCGCCACTGCCGCTCCTCCTCGATGACCTGCCGCCGGGTCCAGTGGAACGGGACCGGGCCCCGGTTCCGTCGGCCGCCGGGCGTCGTACGGAAGGTCGAAAGCCCTTCGAGCCGGAGCTGGTCGAGGTGCAGGGCACCGGTGAAGACGCACTCCGCGAGGTTCAGGTCGGCGAGGGTGAGCATGGAGGCGTCGACACCCCGGATCGATGCCACCCGGACGACCGGATCGCAACCGAGGGCTTCTTCGGCGCGGGCCGGCACGGACGCGAAGGGGGTGAACTGCCCTATGACTGCTACCGGTTGGGCCAGCCGGGCGTCGGTCAGGTCGACCCTGGCGTGTCTGAGCCGCAGGATGGCCGTGGACTCCCACCGGGTCCTGCGGCACGCGATCTCCGCCGTGGCCGCTTCGATCGTGGCCGGCTCCGTGAACACCGCCGCAGACAGATCCAGGAGCCTGCCGCACACCAATGGACCGAGGTGGGGTGCCGCGTCGAACCGCGCACCCGTGAAGCGGGCGGTGTCGGCGAACGACGCGCCGCCGAACTCGACCGCACCCGAGAACGTGGCCTCCCCGAAGCGGCCCATCCCCCGGAACCGGGCCTTCGCGAAGTTTGCGGGCCCTTTGAACTCGGCGTTGTGGAATCTGGCGTCGGCCCCGAACTCCGTCCGGTCGAACCGTGCGGCCCCACCGAAGACCACCGCGCCGAAACGGGCCGTCCCGGAGAACGAGCTGCCCACGAACCAGGCGTCGCCGGCGAACGACGCCCCGCCGAACCGTGCGGCTCCCGAGAACGAGACGCCGACGAAGCGGGTGTCGCCGTTGAATACGGCGCCCACGAACTGCGCCTCCCCGAAGGCGGGATCTCCAGTGACGGGATCACGGACGGCGTCGAACAGGGCGCGCAGAAGATCTTCGCTGAACGCTGTGCCGCGTAGGTCCACGTCCGCGCCGGGACCGAGGGCGGCCAGGCAGGCTGCGCGGTCGGCCGGAGAGAGGTGGGCCAGGCAGGCGGTCCGGCCGCCGGTGCGGATGCCTCGGCAGCCGACGGGATCGGCCGGGCCGGCACCGGCGCCGCAATGTGTCCAGGACGGCAGGGTAGTGGAGATCACGCCTGTGGTGACGCGCGTGTCGCACCCGGAGTTCCGGCGCACCGCTGCTGAACCCGCCGCACCCGGAGGCTGCCCGCGCCTGTCATGGTGTCGCCATGAATCCGCCGGACAGCGCCGCCGCCGACACGACGCAGGACACCGACGGGTTCCCCGAGCGGTACGGGCGGACCCGCCGGTTCTCGCTCGGGGTGCCCCGCGGCTTCACCGTCTCTCCGGACGGCGCACGGGTGCTCTTCCTGCGGTCCGCCTCCGGTCAGCCGGCTCCGGCACTCCGGGACGTGGTGAGGCCTGGGAGAAGCCGGTGCACGGCGACCGGCCGACGGCCGTACTCGACGACCAGATCGACGGCCCACTCGACCCCATGGGGATCGGTGCATAGCTCGCTCCACAGATTGCGGAAATCCTGTTGTGACACCGCGTGCGGAACCGTAGATTGCCCGCGCCAAGACGCACGTGATTTTCAAGGACGAAGAGTGACTGAGAACGACGAGCAGCGCCACACCCTGACCAATGGACAGGGTGTGCCGGTTCTGACCTATCTGCAGGGTGTTCGGGAGGGGCACCCGTGGGCGGACCTGGCCGAGGTGGTCGGCCCCGACCCTGTCGAAACCATCATCTCCGGCATGTCCGGATGGGCGGTGTCGGGATCCGTGGAGCTGGGTGAGCAACTGCTGCGCCGTGGCGCACGAGTGATGCGGCACGCCCATGAAATGCGGAGAGACCTGGTCGCGTGTCCGCCCCCGGCCGACTGGTCCTCCCACGCCCTTGGAAACGGGCTTCGGGCCGTCCCCTGCGACCGCGATGCCAACGCGGTGTTCCCGGCATGGCGAGCCGCGTTTCCCGCCGACCATCCCGACCACCATCGCGGCAGCGACGAAGAGGCGCTCGACAAGCTCCTGGTACCCATGCTGGCGGGCACCGTTCTCGGGCCCGTCCTTGCGTGCAGCGCCTTGGTAGTGGACGAGACGGACCGCGTGGTGGCCGGAGCGATCATCACCGACCGTGACGGACAGCCGTGGGTCGCGGACGTGTTCCGCCGGCCCGACGCCCAATACATGGGCCTCGGCGCCAGCCTGCTGCGCCGGGTGCTCGGCGCCGCCGCGGCCGACGGACTGGCCGATGTCTCGCTCGTCGTAAGCGATGCGAATCCCGCCCGCCGCATCTACGAGAAGCTCGGTTTTCAGCTGACCGGCACATCACTGACCGTCGTAGTGCCCTAGATGTCGTTGTGACGGATCGCTTGAACGAGGGCCAGTGATCGGGTTCGTTGCGCGATCGGCTGCTCGGCCGGTGGGAGGAGGAGCGGTTCTGGTCGGGCTTTTCTGGATCGCAACCGCCCCCTGCCAGTTGGGGCGCACGGAGCGGGTGCGACGATGCGGGCATGCGCGAGCTGAGCGAGTTGATCAACGTCGAGGAACCGGCCTGGCCGGAACTCAGGGAGCTCGTCGCTGCCGGGCCGGTGTCTGTTGAGGTGCTCCCGCCGGATGGCGGCCTGGGGAGGGCCTCGCTTCTCCAGTTGCAGGTCACGGCCAGGTCGTACTTGGGTGCGGTGGTGCTGCACTCCGGCGGTCTGCTGGTGGACGGCGGATGGTTGCGGGTCTTCGGGAGCCCCGCGGACGGGGCTGCGCACGGGGCGCCGAGTCTGGCTCGGGTCAATCGGTTCCCTGGAGCGTTCGACCCGGCGTGGCGGGCGGATCCTGGTCTGGTGGTGGCGCACGACGTGCTGGGCGGCGTCTTCGCGCTCAACGGCGGGGCTCCAGCCGATCACGGGCGTCCTGGAGCCCCTGGCGAAATGATCTACTTCGCACCGGATTCGCTTCGCTGGGAGGCTTTGGGGATCGGTCACTCGGCGTGGACTGCCTGGCTGGCATCAGGGGCGCTTGATGAGTTCTACGCGGATCTTCGCTGGTCCGGCTGGAAGGACGAGGTCCAGGCACTGAACGGCGATCAGGGCCTGTCGTTGTTTCCGCCGTTGTGGTCCGCCGAGGCACGTCAGAACCTCTCCGTGGCCAGTCGTCGCGCCGTGCCCATGACGGAGTTGCTCGGAGTTGCCCGGGACTCATGCCGACAGTTCGATGGAGTCGATCCGGGCCTTCTCGGCGCCGTGTGAACCGGTCGGCCGGTCCAGTCGGCGAAAATCGCCGCCAGCGGTACCGCCGACTTGAACACCGGCCCCACGCCCGGGCCTACCAGCTCTTCGGCCCCGGTTCCCGGGTGAATGTCACCGCCCAGATACCGGTGGACTACGCGAATCTTTCGTGGGTCACGACCACTCGGGACGAGAACCGCTTCTTCCGCGCGCTGCTCGACGGCCGCCTGCTACCGGCACGGCAGCTGGCCGAGATGAAGCAGACCGTCCCCGTGAGCGCGGAGTTCCAACAGCTGTGGCCCAAGGGCCGATATGGGCTCGGCCTGATCGAACGCCCTCTGGGGTGCGGAGGAAGCCACTGGAGCCATGAGGGCGGGGACGGCGGCTGCATCACCCTCAACGGCGTCACCGATGATGGGCGTCGAAGCGCTGCGGTCTCCATGTCCGCGGCCCGCGGCGACACCAAGGAGCACATACTGGAGCAGGAGAACGCGGCCGGCGCCCTGATCGACCACGCACTGTGCGCCACGGACCCCAGCACCCCGTGAGCGGAGGTGTCGTCGCTGTGGGCATTGAGCCCGACGATGCCGCCCGCGATGCCGTCGAGCTTCCGGACGACGGCATCGCTTCCCTTGAACCCTCGGGCTCCGGACTTCCCGAAGTCAATGGTCCGCTCCGGCAGACCACTCCCCCTCCGAACTCACGGACGTGATTTCACCTATTCGGCCTTCATGTGCGTGAGGTCGATGAGTACCGATCCTCGGGTCGGTGTTCATCGACCTCAAGCGCCGCACTCGGCCGCCGCGCGGTGTTCCGCGCTGGACCCGGCCGGGGTCGCCGTACGCGGCTGGTCGTTCAGCGGGTATCCCGCCGCCGCCGGCTGCGGCATCCGGAGGTCCTCCACGCCGCGGTGGCCGGTGCCGCGCCGGCCGATCGGCGGCCCTACGACACCCATTGGGAGGAACGCTTCCTGGGCCAGCCGGGCGTAATGCCGGAGAACTACGAGCGCGACTGGCTGCTTTCGGAGGCGGGCGGGCCGGCCCGCCCGCTCATGCTGGTGCACGAATTTGCCGATGACAACGTGGCCGGCGCCCACATGCTGCGGTTCTCCGCCGCACTGCCGGCCGCGGGCCGCACACGGTGCTGCCGCTGTCGGGGGCAGGTCACCGGGTCGCCCGGTCGGCGGCGGGCAATCTGTTGCTGCTGGAGCGGGACTTCCTCAAGGAGTCCCTGGGTGTTGAACACGGGGGCTCCGCCGCGCGTACCCCCGGTCGTACACCTGAGTCGTGAGAAGTCGTGAACACCGTGGAAGGGAAGAACCGGAATGAGCACAACGCAGAATCACGAGGGCCGTCCCGGGCGGCGGGCCGTTGTCACCGCGGTCGGGGCCGCCTCGGTGGCTGCCGTACTCACCGCCTGTGGCAACCAGAAGGAATCGGGCGGTTCGAGCGTGGTCGAGCCGGCCGGCAGCGGAACGGGCGGCAGCGGCGCCCCGCTGACGCGGACGGCCGACATCCCGGAGGGCGGCGGAAAGGTCTTCGCCGACCGGGGTGTGGTGGTGACGCAGCCGAAGGCCGGCGAGTTCAAGGCGTTCTCGTCGAAGTGCACCCATCAGGGATGCACGGTGTCGCGCGTCTCGGACGGCACCATCGACTGCCCCTGTCACGGCAGCAGGTTCGACGCGGCGACGGGCGCGGTGAAGCACGGCCCCGCCACCAAACCGCTGCCCGCCCGGACGATCACGGTCTCGGGCGGTGAGATCACGCTCGCACCCTGATCGCACCGCCCCGGTGGTGTCGGACCTCCACCACCCGCTCCGGCCTGCCCCGGCCGCCTGCCCCGGACCCTCGCTCGTGCCCACGAGGATCCCCTTGGGCGGCACTCCGTCGCGGCCCATGAAGTACGGCAGCCGGCCGGAGCCGAGCCGCACGGCCGGGCCCGGGCCGCATCCGGCGAGGACGGAGGCCGATGCGGCAGGGGCCTCCGTCAGGACCGGGCCCCTCGCGAGGCGCGGCTCAGCCAGCAGCCCAGCACCTCGTCGGTGGTGGTGATGGTGGCGACGAGGGCGAGCGTGTTGCGGATCATGGCGGGGGTGTAGTCGGCCGGCACTCCCGCGATGGCATCACGGGGCACCACGGCCGTGTAGCCCAGATTCACCGCGTCGAACACGGCGTTGGGCACGGCCACATTGGCCGAGACCCCGGCGACGACGAGGGTCCGGCAGCCGAGGTTGCGCAGCAACGCGTCCACGTCGGTGCCGGCGATGGGCGAGAGGCCGTGCAGCCTGCGCACGACGAGGTCCTCGTCGGCCACTTCGATCGGCGCGGCGATCCGTACCGCCGTGGTGCCGCAGTGCTGCTGCACGGGCAGCCGGCCGGCGGCCCGGAAGAGCCGGGCGTTGCTGTTGGCGCCCCGCCCGTCGGGTCGGCGCTCGGCCACCGCGTGCAGCACCTGGACCCCGGCCTCGTGCGCGGCCGCGACCAGCCGGGCGACCCGGTGCAGGGCGCCGGAGGATCTGGCCTCGTCGGCCAGTTCGGGCAGTGCGCTCCCCGGGCCCACGACCCCCTGCTGGCATTCGACCGTCAGAAGCACGGTGGTGGCCGGATCGAGCTGCTCGACGAGCTGATTGTTCGACGGCACGGCTGCCCCTTTCTGCGGCGGACCGGGCGCGCGAGGCTAACGGCCATTGCGTGATGAGGGAAGAGCCCCCATTCTTTCTGACACACAGTCAGACACCGGGAGGAGGCGCCCCCATGGCCGCCATACAGCGACGGGGCCGTCGGATCATGATGACGGACGCCGAGCGCGACACCTATCTCACCGAACAGCGCACCTGCCGCGTGGCCACGGTGTCCGCGGACGGCCACCCGCATGTCGGCGCCCTCTGGTTCACCTGGGACGGCACCTCGCTCTGGCTGTACTCGATCACTCGCAGCCTGCGCTGGTCCCAGCTGCGCCAGGACCCGAGGATCGCGGTGGTGGTGGACGACGGGGTGGAGTACGCGGACCTGCGCGGCATCGAACTCTCCGGCGAGGCCGCCCCTGTCGGCGAGGCACCGCGCACCGGCGAGCCGTGCCCCGAACTCGCCGTGCCCGAAAAGCTGTTCGCGGCGAAGTACTTCGGGATGGACACCATGCCGCACGACGGCCGGCACGCCTGGCTGCGGCTGACACCGCGGGCCATCACCTCCTGGGACTTCCGCAAGCTCGCGGCTCCGCCCACCGCCTGAGAACCGCCGGGGGTCTACGGCGCGTCCAGCTCCCGCCCGGCTGCGCGCAGGGCCGTCACCGCGGCCCTGATCGAAGGGCGCCGGTCCGCGTCGGTACGCCAGACGGCATGGACGTGACGTCGCATCTTCTGCCGTACGGGCACGAGCCGTACCCCGTCCGGCACCGGGCCGCGGCCCAGCCGCGGCGCCACACAGACCCCCATCCCCGCGGCGATCAGGGCGAGTTGGGTGTGGTGCTCGCGCGCCAGGTGCGCGATGCGCGGTTCGATGCCTTTCGAGCGGAGGGTGAACATCAGCCAGTCGTAGCAGAACTCGCCCTCGGGCCAGGACACCCAGTCGTCCTCGGCGAATTCCTCCAGGTCCACCTCGTCACGGCCGGCGAGCCGATGACCGGCCGGCATCGCGATGTCCGGTGCGTCGTCCAGGAGTTCGGCCTTGGCCAGACCCGCCGGTACGGGCAGCCGTTTGTTGCTCCAGTCCAGCACCACGGCGAGGTCGGTGTCGCCCCTGATCACCGCGCGGATTCCGTCCTCGGGCTCCAGTTCCCGGGTACGCACGCGCAGTTCGGGGTGGTCCCGGCGCAGCGCGAGGAGCGTCGCGGGAAAGAGCCCGCGCGCCGCGGTCGGAAAGGCGGAGAGTCCGATCTCGCCCACCACCTCACCGCGCTGCGCCTCGATGTCGGACTGGGCCAGCTCGACCTGGGACAGGATCCGGGCCGCGTGGTCGGCCAGCAGCCGGCCGGCGTCGGTGAGCCGGACCCCGCGCCCGTTCCTGGCCAGGAGCTGCTGCCCCACCTCCCGCTCCAGTTTCGCCATCTGCTGGGAGACCGCGGACGTGGTCACATGCAGCCCTTCGGCGGCACTGCTCACGGAGCCGTGCCGGGCCAGTGCGTCCAGGGTGCGCAGGCGCTCCAGATTCAACATGTAAGCAATGCTACGCAGACCTTCGCACAAAGTCTCGCTTGTTCTACGCGATCCGGTTCGTCATCGTTGGGTCCATGAGCGCCACTGTCACGCCGAGTGCCACCTCTCCCACCGAGTCCGCCGCCGGTGCCCTGCCGCCGGCCGAGGGATCCTTCAGCGGCACCGCGGTGACGTCCGCCGCAGTGCCCGTCGCCCGCCCGGCGCTGGACTGGCGGATCCGGTTCGGGGCACTGGCGCTCATCTGGGGCTTCAGTTTCCTCCTGATCAAGGTCGGCACCGAGGGATACGCCCCGTTCCAGGTCACCCTGGGCCGTCTGCTGTCGGGCACGGCGGTGCTGGCCGTCGCGATGGTGGTGCGCCGTGAGCGGCTGCCCCGCGGCGCCCGCACCTGGGGGCACCTGGCCGTCGCCGCGTTCTTCCTGAACGCGCTTCCCTTCTCGCTCTTCGCCCATGCCGAGCTGACGATTCCCTCGACGCTGGCAGGCATCTGCAACGCGACCTCACCCCTGTGGGGCATGGCGCTTTCGCTCGTCGCGCTCTCCGAGGACCGGCCGACCCGTCGCCGGGTCGCCGGACTGGGGCTCGGCTTTCTCGGTGTACTGACCGTACTGGGCGCCTGGCAGGGCTTCTCCGGGCTGGACTTCGGCGGTACGGCGATGGCCCTGCTCGCCTCGCTCAGCTACCCGATCGGCTGGATCTACGTCCGCAGGACGCTGGCGGGCAGCGGTTCGTCGACGCTGGCGCTCACCGGCAGCCAGCTCTTCCTGGGCACGGCGCAGATCGCGCTGGTGACCCCGCTGTTCACCTCGGCCCCCGACGGCTTCCCGCTGCTCCCGACCCTGGCCGTGGTCGCCCTCGGAGCGCTCGGCACCGGCCTCGCGGTCCTGTTGCAGTACGGCTTGGTGGAGGAGGTCGGGCCGACCACCGCGCAGATGGTCACCTACTTCATCCCGGTCATCGCCACCGCCGCCGGCGTGGCCGTGCTCGGCGAGCAACTGAGCTGGAACACGCCGGTGGGGGCCCTCGTGGTCCTGGCAGGCGCCGCCCTCACCCAGGGCAGAGCTCGGGGCGGCCGGGCTGCGAGCAGCGGGGCATCCAGCGACTGAGGACCCGAACCCGGACCCGGGCCTCGGCCCCGGACCCGGCCCTTGGATCCGGGCCTGGACCTGGACTCGGCCCCGGACCCGGGCCGGGCCGGGCCGGGTCGGGTCGGGTCGGGTCGGGT